>DASSFA010000228.1:0-15071 GCA_035694895.1 Rhodanobacteraceae bacterium
CCAGCGTAGGCGCAAGCACCCGCGCCTGGGCATCGTTCGCCGATTCGTCGGGCAACGCGATCACCTTCGCGCCGGCCGCGCGTGCTTCGTCCAGGTACCCGTGCAGCCGCGCGTAATGCGCGGCATTGACGATGCTCGCGTAATCGGGTGATTCGCGCAGCTCCGGATAATGCTGCGTTACGTAGTCGCGCAGGTGCCGCGCGAATTCATCGCGCGCCGCCTCCGGCAGCAGCACGTAATCCGGCGCGATGCAGGTCTGGCCGGCGTTGAGCAGCTTGCCGGTCGCGATGCGTTCCGCCGCGATCTTCAACGGATAACCCGGCGCAATGATCGCCGGCGACTTGCCGCCGAGCTCCAGCGTCACCGGCGTGAGGTTCGGCGCCGCCGCGGCCATCACCCTGGCGCCGGTCGCGGTGGAGCCGGTGAACAACAGATGGTCGAACGGCAGTGCAGCGAATGCGGCCGCGACCGAGGCATCGCCCTGCACCACGGCAACGCGCTCGCGCGGGAACACTTCCGAAACGAGTTCGTGCAGCAGCGCCGAGGTGCGCGGCGTGTGCTCGGAAGGCTTCAGCATCGCGTGATTGCCGGCGGCGAGCGCATCCACCAGCGGGATCAGCGCGAGGTTCACCGGATAATTCCAGGGCGCGATGATGCCGACCACGCCCAGCGGCTTCGCGACGATCTCGCTGCGCGCGGGCAGGAACAGCCAATTGGTGCCGACGCGCCGAGGACGCATCCAGCGTTTCAAATGGCGGCGCGCGTGGTCGATCGCGTGCAGCACGGTCATGCCGTCGCTGAGCAGCGTCTCCTGGCTGGGCCGGCGCCCGAAATCCGCGCTCACCGCGCGCGCGAACTCTTGCAGGCGCGCCTTGAATGCCGTGCGCAACCTCGCCAGGTCGTCCATCCGCTGTACGTAGCCCGGCGCATGGGCGCGCCAGGCTTCGCGCTGGGATTGCAGGAGCGTGCCGAGTTCTCCGGTGCCGATTTCCATGCACGTAGCCTACAATGGATTTTCGTGCACGCTTGCGCGCAAAAGCGCGCCACCCCTGATCGCACTTCCAACCATGCAAAACATTCGAACGTATAAGGGCATCAGTCCGAAACTCGGCGCGCGCGTCTACGTGGACCCGGCCGCGACGCTGATCGGCGACGTCGAACTGGGCGACGACGTGTCGCTGTGGCCGGGCACGGTGGTACGCGGCGATGTCGAACGCATCCGCATCGGCGCGCGCACCAACGTGCAGGACGGCGCGGTGCTGCACGTCACCCACGACGGCCCGTACTCGCCCGGCGGTTTGCCCTGCATCATCGGCGCGGACGTCACGATCGGCCACGCCGCGGTGGTGCACGCCTGCACGATCGAAGACGCGTGTTTGGTCGGCATGCATTCCACCATCCTGGACGGCGCGGTCGTGCGTCGGCATGCGATGGTCGGCGCCGGCGCGCTGGTCGCGCCGGGCAAGATCGTCGGCGAAGGTGAATTGTGGCTCGGAAATCCGGCGCGTTGCGTGCGTCGCTTGAGCGACCGCGAGATCGAGCAGCTGCGCTATTCGGCCGCGCATTATGTGCGGCTGAAGGATGCGTATCTCTCCGCCTTGTAGGAGCGAGCGTGCTCGCGACCGCGCCGCGACAAGCAACCATCCATGGTGCGGATGCCGTTCGGCATCCGTGCCTTACCCTCGCATGCACGCGGGCTCCTACATTCGCAATGCGCGCAATGCCGCATCCGTGTCCGGCCTCACGCCGTGCCAGTGCTCGAACGAATCGGCGGCGGTTTCCACCAGCATGCCGAGGCCATCGAACACGGCTTGCGCGTCCGCCCCGCGCGCCCAGGCCATGAACGGCTGCGCGGCCTTGCCGTAGGCGAGGTCGTAAGCAGCCGTCGCGTTGGAGACGAGCGACACCGGCAACTGCATCGCCGCGCCCAGCACGCCGGCCGAGGTGGCGTTCAGGATCAGGTCGAATGCCTCGCAACGATCCAGCACGGCCCATTCGGAGATGCACACGCGCGCTGGGGCAGCCAGCAGGGCCGCGAGATTATGCGCACGTTCGAGCGTGCGGTTGGCAACGATCAGCTCGCGCACGCCGGCATCCAGCAACGCCCAGGCGACCGCCTGCGCCGCGCCGCCCGCGCCCAACAGCAGCACGCGGCGATCATTCAATTCGATTCGATGCCGTTGGCGCAGATCGCGGATCAGCCCGGCGCCGTCGGTATTGTGTGCTTCCAGCGTGCCATCGTTCTGGCTTGTCAGCACGTTCGCCACACCGGCCCGCCGCGCGGCTTGCGTATGCGTGTCGGCCAGTTCGAACGCCAGCCTCTTGTCGGGCAAGGTGACGTTCGCGCCGCGGCCGCCCCGTGCGAAGAATTCGCGCACGATTTCTCCAAAGCGTTCCGGGGGCGCGTCGGTCGCGGTGTATTCCAGCTCGATTCCACGTTGCACGGCAAATAGCGCATGCAGCCGCGGCGACAGCGAGTGCGCGATGGGATGGCCGAAGACGGTGAAGCGCTGCATCGTCGAATTCATTTTGAAGCGGCCAGCCGAAAGAGCGAAGAGTACAGAAGCAGATTCCGGATCGCCGCTGTCGCGGCGTCCGGAATGACGTAGGAGGGGTCTTGGCCCCCCGGTACGAGGCGGGGTCAAAGCCCGCACACGTCGCAACCTTTGAGATGGGAGGGCTTCAACATCCGCACATCCGACCCAGGAGTGCGTGCCGTGCAAGTCTTCCGCAATCCCCACCGCGACCCCGATGCGCTTACCCTCGCCGCCGGTACATGGCTGGCCGCCGGCCTGGTGTTGCTGGGCCTGACGCCGCTGCCGCTGCATGATCCGCGCTACGGCTGGTCGCTGGCATTCTGGCTGCTTGTGGCGCCCGCCGCGGTGCTGGCGACGCGATTGCTGCTCCGCGAAGGTCAACCGCCCGCGCCGGTGCGCTTGCGTTCCATCCGGCGCAGGAACTCCTGCATGATCCGGCGATAAAGTTCGGCGCCCAGCTGCTCGTCCTCGACGCCGGCGTCAATCGAGGGATTGTCGTTGACCTCGATCACCACCAGCCGATCGTTGGTCTGCTTGATGTCCACCCCGTAAAGGCCGTCGCCGATCGGCTGCGTTGCGCGCAATGCGAGCTTCACCACTTCCGGTGGCGCATTGCTCACCGCGAGGGTGTCGAAGCCGCCCGAGCGCGCGGCACCGCGCGCGGCGTGGTTGTAGATCTGCCAGTGCCCCCGCGACATGTAATAGCGGCAGGCATACAGGGCTTCGTGGTTGAGCACGCCCACGCGCCAGTCGAATTCCGTATAAAGAAACTCCTGCGCGATCAGCAGCGCGGTGCTCTGGAACAACTGCGCGGCCGCGCGCTCCAGCTCCGGCACGTCTTCCACTTTCACCACGCCGCGCGAGAACGAACCGTCCGGGATCTTCAGCACCAGCGGAAAGCTCATCTTCTCAGGCAGCGCCTTCAGCTGCTTCGCATCCTCGCGGTAAAGGATTTCCGAGCGCGGCACCGCGATCTTCTTGGCGCGCAGCAGGTCGTGCAGGTAGATCTTGTTGGTGCAGCGGAGGATCGAGGTGGGATCGTCGATCACCACCATGCCTTCCCGCTCGGCCTTGTGTGCGAAGCGGTAGGTGTGGTTGTCGGGCGCGGTGGTTTCGCGGATGAACAGCCCGTCGTACTCGGCCAGCCGCGTGTAGTCGTTCTTGCCGATCGGGTCCACCTCGATCCCGAGCTCCTTGCCCGCGGTGATGAAGCCTTTGATCGCGCGCGGATTGGACGGCGGCATGGTTTCGGCGGCATCCACCAGCATCGCGAGGTCGTAGCGGAACTGCTTGCGCGCGCGCGGCTTGCGCCACAGGCGCTTGGTGAACGCATCCAGCGTCTGGGCGAAGGCGTCTTCCTGCGCGTCATCCAGGGTATGCAGGCTGACCGGCTTGATCGCGCTGATCTGCCAGACGCGATCGCGCTCGAACTCGATCCGCAGCAGCGGGCACGGGTACATTTCGAACACCTGCCGCGCGAGATCCTGCAACGCGGGATACGAGGTCTCGCCGAAGTAGACGAGGATGCCGAAATCGGTGGTGTCGCGGCCGCCGGCCGGCAGGAAATTGGCGAGCTTCTGGTTGAGGTCCTCGACGTCCAGGCCGTACAGCGAGCGCCGGCGCAGGTCGTTGATGGTGCGCACCGACGGGATCACGCGATGACCGCGCGCCTCGCCCAGCAGCGAAACGTAGTGCCCGGTACCGAGGTATTTGTAACCGCGGCAGAGATTGATGACGTGGGTGCGCTCGTCGCCGCCGGCCACCGGCTCGCGCAGGTAGTCCATCGCGCTGACGACGTTGTCGGACGGATAGTACGAGCCCCAGTCCGAGGCCTTTTCCACCACGATCACCAGCCGGCTCATTCCGTGTTTCCGCTTTCGTGTGTGGCCCTGATGGTAGATGACCGGCTGGCGCCGGCGGCCAAGTCTCGCACAACGCGGCGTGTCGCGGCTGACTTGCGGATGAGCGCGCACGGGTCCTAGGCTGCGGCGATGACCGTCCGCATCCGCCGCGCCCGCCCTCCCGACCTCGACGCGCTGACCGCGCTGGAGGAAGCCAGCTTCGACCATGACCGCGTCAGCCGCGCGCAATTTCGCCGGCACATCGTCAGCAACAGCGCAGCCGTGCTGGTGGCGGAGGAGCGCGGAAGGGTGCTCGGTGGCGCGCTGCTGTTCTTCCGGCGCGGCGCCAGATCGGCCCGGCTGTATTCCATCGCGATCGCGCATGGGGCGCGCGGCCAGGGCCTGGGCAAGGCCCTGCTGGAAGCCGCCGAACGCGAGGCGCGCAAGCGGGGCTCCACTGCGATGCGGCTGGAAGTGCGCACCGACAACGCGGCGGCGATCGCACTGTACGAGAAGCGCGGCTACCTGCGCCGCAAGCGTGAACCCGGCTTCTATGAGAATGGCATGGATGCGTGGAGATACCGGAAGGAACTGGGCCCGGCCATCCGGAGATGATCAGGGCACCCCGCTTTTTCGGCATGGCTCGCTGCATGCGTCACGCGTGACGCCAGCTCCGGCATCCGGTTTGGCGCCCGCACATCAGTGACCGCGGCGGCTATACTCGCCGAAGCCTCGGAATCACGACATGCGCCGCATTGCCTCCGCGATTTTCCTGACCGTTCTTCTCGCCGCGCTCGCCGGTTGCGGCCAGAAGGGCCCGCTGGTGCGGCCGAACAACGGACCGGCTTCCGGGCATTCGGCGCCGCCCCCACCCGCGCCCACCTTGCCTACGCCGTTGCCGGACGATGGCGGCATTGGCTGAGCGCATTACGCGCACCATGCCGCTGCGCTTCACCAAGATGCATGGATTGGGCAACGACTTCGTCGTGCTGGATGCGCGCGCCGGTTCGCCCGAACTGGACGCCGAACAGGTGCGCGCGATGGCCGATCGCCGCACCGGCATCGGCTTCGATCAGTTGCTGGTCATCGAAAGTGCGACCGGTCCCGATTCCGATTTCGCCTATTCGATCCGCAACGCGGACGGTTCCTCCGCGCAGCAATGCGGCAATGGCATACGCTGCATCGCCGCCTGGCTGCGCCGTGAAGGCGCACTGCGCGGCGACGGGGCGCGCCTGCAAGGCCCGGCCGGGATGGTCGCGGTGCGCCTGCTGGCAGACGGCCGCGTGGCGGTGGACATGGGCGAGCCGGTGTTCGAACCGGCGCGTATTCCGTTCGACGCACCGGTCGAGGCGGACGTCTACGCGCTGGACGTGGATGGCCGCTGCGTCAAGATCGGCGCGGTCTCCATGGGCAATCCGCACGCGGTGATCGAAGTGGAAGATGCCGACGTCGAGCGCCTGCAGACGCTCGGCCCGGCGATCACCGCGCATCCTCGCTTCCGGCACGGCGCCAATGCAGGCTTCGCGCAGGTGCTGTCGCGCGATGCGATCCGCCTGCGCGTGCACGAACGCGGCGCGGGCTGGACGCAGGCCTGCGGCACCGGCGCCTGCGCCGCGATGGCGGTACTGCATCGACGCGGACGCGTCGGGGATGACGTCAGCGTGGAACTGCCCGGCGGCGTGCTGGAGATCGAATGGCAAGGCGCGGGGCACGCACTGTGGATGACCGGGCCGGCGGCGTTCGTGTTCGATGGGCAGTGGCTGGACGAAGCGGGATAGGGTCAGCTTGCGGGTAGAGGGCGAGGCATGGATGCCGGCCATCGTCAACGGGGTCGATTGTGCGGAGCCATTGCACTCGCGCGCGCGAGTGCTCACACTCCGCCGCAACCTGCGCGGAAACGAGCCATGCCCGAAATGACCCTGAAGGCCGGACTGGAAGCGATGGACGTCGCCGATTACCTGCGCCGCCATCCGAAGTTCCTGAAGGATTTTCCCGACCTCGCACAGGAGCTGGTGATCCCGCGCGAGCACGGCCCGGCTTCCTCGTTGAGCGCCTACCAGTTGGAAGCGCTGCGCGCGCGCAACCAGGAGCTCTCGGAGCGCCTCGCCGACCTGATCGCGATTGCCGCCGAAAACGAACAACTGATGGTGCGCGTGCATTCGCTGACCATCGGCCTGCTGCGCTCGAACACGCTGGAGGAAACCTGCCGCAGTTTCGTGGCTGCGTTGAACGAGGATTTCCACACCGACCTGGTGTGCCTCGTGTTGTTCCGCGACGGTGCCGAGCTGCCGCGCGCGGAATGGCTGCTGCCGGTGCCGCAGGGCAAAGGCGCACTGCCGGAATTCTCCGAATTCCTCTCGCGCCACGAACCGCTGTGCGGAAGGCTGGCGCAGGACAAGCTCGATCGCCTGTTCGGCGAACGCGCCGACCGCGTGCAGTCCTGCGCGCTGCTGAAAATCGGCGAGCTCGGCCTGCTTGCCATCGGCAGCGATGACATCAACCGTTTCCACCCGGGCATCGGCACGATCTTCCTGAAACTGATCGCGCAGACGCTCGCCGCGGCGCTGCAGCGTTTCGATTGATGGCCGATCCGCTTGCCGACGCGATCGCGGCGTTCCTGACTTATCTCAAGGACGAGCGGCGCTACGCGGCGACCACGCTGCACAAGTACGCGCAGGAGCTGGAGTCGCTGCATCAATACATGCAGGCGCACCGCATCGCGCGCTGGCGCGACCTGCGCGGCGAACAGGTGCAGGCGCTGGTCGCCGCGGAACACAAGCGCGGTCTGAACCCAGCCACCTTGCGCGCGAAGCTGTCCGCGTTCCGCAGCTTTTTCAGATACCTCGCGCGGCGCGGCGAAGTGGGCGTGAACCCCGCGCAGGGCGTGCGTTCGCCCAAGGTGCGCCGCAAGCTGCCGCAGGTGCTGGACGCGGATGAAGTCGGCGCGCTGGTGGAAGTTCCGGGCGACGAGCCGGAAGCGGTGCGTGACCGCGCGCTGCTGGAGTTGCTGTATTCAAGCGGCCTGCGCGTTTCCGAACTGACCAACGTGCGCTGGCGCGACCTCGACATGGGCGAGGGACTGCTGCGCGTTACCGGCAAGGGTTCGAAGACGCGCATCGTGCCGGTCGGCAGCCGCGCGCTGGCCGCGCTGAATGCGTTGCGCGAACAGGACAGGTGTGGCCCGGATGATCCGTTGGTGCGAGGACGCAACGGCCAACCGCTGAACGCCGCCGGCGTGCGCTCGCGCCTGAAACGACGGGCGAAGGAGCAAGGCGTGTGGAAGCGGGTCTATCCGCATTTGCTGCGGCATTCCTGCGCTTCCCACTTGCTGGAATCCAGCGGCGACCTGCGCGCGGTGCAGGAATTGCTCGGACACGCCGACATCGGCACCACGCAGATCTACACGCACCTGGATTTCCAGCACCTGGCGCGCGTCTACGATGCCGCGCACCCGAGGGCGAAGCGGAAGTAGGAGCGCGCCTGCGCGCGACCACTTTCCAGTACGCCCATCGCTACTCTCCGGATCACACGCGAATGCATCACGTGGCGTAGCCGAAGCGGTCCAGCCAGGGCTGCAGCAGGGGCAGCACGGGCTCGAACTGCTCCCGGTAATTCTTCCAGCGGCCCACCGCCGCACGGTTCACCGGCTCGGTCACTCGTGCATAACTCGGCGTACCGATGAATCGCTTGGCGCGCGCGTGCTGCGCGAAGTCGGCGAACGGGGAGGCATCCTCGACTCCGAGAAATTCTCCGAGGCGCGCAACGGCACCATCGAAATCACCGACGACCGATTCATAGCGCCATTCCAGCACCCTCGGTGCGAACACTTCGAGGTGCCGGCAACACTGCTCGAATGCATCCGCGTAGCCGCGCGCCAGGCGTTGCAACGACGAGCACATGACCATGAAGGCCGGCGACCGGAACGACTGCATGCTGCAACTCAGCAACACGTCGCACGGGTGCCGCAGGCACAGGATGATGCGTGCGGCGGGAAACAGCCGCAGGATCATCGGCAGGCACAGCATGTTGAGCGGGTTCTTGTCGACCAGACGGCGCTGTCCGAGATCCGGCAGCGTGCGACCGACCAGGCGCCAATAGATGGCGCGCAATTGGGTCGCTTCGTCCTGGGTAAGATCGGCGAGGTCGGCCGGATAGCGCTGCCCCGCGCGTTCCATGCGTTCGATCAATTGGTAAACGTAGCCGCGCTCGTCCATCGAACCGAAACCCGGGTGCGCATCGAGCATCTGCTCCAGCAGGGTCGTCCCCGAGCGCGGGAAGCCGACCACGAAAACCGGACTCCGCTGCGCATCGAGGCCGGCCAGGGGCTTCCATCTTGCATGGGCATCCTCGTCGACCGACCGGGTCGCCATGGGCAAAGGTTGGCTGCCCGGCTTCGACAACTCCGGAGCCGCCTGCCGGGCGATCTCCATTTGCGCTGCGTGGGCCAGCTCGAGCGCTTTCCACGCATCCCGGTAAAACGCTTGCCGGTCGCACGCGGCTGCCAGGCCGAACGCGGCACTTGCACGGATTTCGTCATCGCCAGCCAGATCCAGCACGCGCTGATACAGGCCTGCCGCGTCGGCATTGCGGCCCTCGCGCATCGCCATCACGGCGTGGGCACGCCAGCCGTCGACGCGTACCTGATCGGCATCCGCCGGCAGCGCATCAAGTTCCGCCAGCGACAACTGCCGCAACTCTTGTTGCGCGCGTTCGAACAAATTGTTCCGCTCATATAGCGCCGCGCGCTGCGCCGCGATGCGAAGCCGCATCGATGCGGCCGCCGGACCTTCGGGCAAGCGCGCCCGCGAAAGCACCTTCAGCGCCGTTTCCAACTGCCCGAGCGTGGACAGGATGGAGGCCAGGACCAACGCCTCCCCGGCCGGCTGCGGCGGCCAGTCAGCGGCGCCTTCCAGCATCGCCTCTTCGCCCTCGATGTCGCCGCAGACGTGGCATGCATGGGCCGCCTGCAACCGCGCTTCGACAAACTGCGGCGCAAGTCGTACCGCGTCCAGCAGCGCATCGCGGGCCACCGCCCAGCGCCGCTGCTGGACGTAGAGCAGGCCGAGGTTGTAGTGCACCTCGGCATCGCCGGACGCGAGCGCTTTCGCCTTCAGCAGCGCCCGTTCCGAATCTCCAAGATCACCCGCGTGCCGACAGGCCACGCCCAGATTGTTCCAGTAGGCCGAAACGTTCGGCCGCAAGCGTGTCAGGCGCGCGAACGTATCCGCGGCTTCGGCGTAACGACCGGCCTGCTGCAGGGCCACGCCAAGCAATGCCTGCACCGGTTCGGAGTCTGCTACCGGCAGGGGCGCCTGCCTCGCGAGCGCGATGACTCGCTCGGGGTCGCTTGCATCGGAGGCATCCACCATGGACCTGGCAAGTTCTTCGGCCGGGGTCGGCATGCAAGTTCGATTCGCAACGCGGGAGCGTCAGTGTAACCAAGAAAAAGGGCGCCACTTGCGTGGCGCCCTTGTCTGTTCCGCATCAGCCCAGGGGCTGCGGGCGTTCAGAACTTCATCGTCGCGCGCGCCCAGTAGTAGCGGCCCATCGTGTCGTAGGTGGCGGTGTCCGTATTGACCTGGCCGTTCTGGTAGATCAGCGGCGGCTGCCGGTCAAAGAGGTTGTCCACACCCACGTCGAAGCGCGTGTGGATGACCGGCACCGCATAGCCCACCTGCAGATCGCTGTACGTCACCGAGGCCACCGGCAGATTGGCACCGGTGGCGGCGTCGGCATCGAGTGCCGTCACCGGACTGATGTAACGCGTCCGCCACTGGGCATCCCAGTCGCCGCGATTCCAGTTGAGCGAGACCGTGCCGCGCCAGCGCGAGACGTTGCCGAACTGCGAGCTCCACGTGCCGGCCAGTTTGTCTACGGTGGAACCGGGCAGCCCCGGCGTTTTGTTGTTCTTGAACGTGGCAACGTAGCTGGTGGCCAGTCCGACCTTGAAGTCGCCCGGATTGAAGCCGCCCATGTCGAAGTGCGGGATCTTGTAGTTGGCCGTGAAGTCGATGCCGCTGGTGCTCAGCGTGCCGAGATTGACGACCGGCGTGTCGATGAAGAACACCTGGCCGGGATTCCGGGTGGTGGTGTCCTGGCGATGGATGAACGGGCAGAACGGACTGGCGTTGTTGTCGAAGCATGCTCCGACGACGGTCGGCCCGTCGATAGCCACCAGCGTGTCGTACAGGTAGATGTGCCAGAAGTCGAGGCTCGCGTTCAGCCCGGGCAACCAGCTCGGGTCATAGACGAACCCGAAATCGATGGATTTGCCGTGCTCGGGCTTCAGCGCCTCGTTCACCACCCTGGCGCCCGAGTAATAGGTGTTGACCTGGGCGATGTCGTTGCCGGTCCAACCCACCGGCACGAACTGGCACGCATTGGCATGTTGCGCCAGCTCGGCAGCAGTCAGCCCGATGCAGGGATCGTTCAAGTTCGGCTGGACCAGCGAACGCCCGTCATAGAGCTGGTCGAGGTTGGGGGCCCGGAAGACTTGCGAAGCCGTGCCACGCACCAGCAGGTCCTGGATGGGACGCCACTCGATCGCGATCTTGCCGTTCGTGGTCGATCCGGCGCTGTTGTAGTCGGAATACCGGACGCCCAGGTCCACGTTCAGCGAATACGCACCAGGCACCTGGGACAGCAGCGGAATCAGGGTTTCGGCGAACGCCTCCTTGACGTTGTCGGTGCCACGACCGGGGGAGCCGCAGGCTTCCTGCAGAATGCCGCAGGTGGCGGTGGCCGGATCGAGCACGGCGAACGGATCGACCGTGTAGTTCATGCTCTGCTTGCGATACAACGCACCGAACGCCAATTGCACCGGGCCGGCCGGCAGCGAGAACAGGTCGCCGTTGGCGCCCGCCTGGACCTGCCGCAGGATTTCATACTTGTGGTAGATCGCGTCGACGGCGCCCGCGGCAAGCGCCGGGCCGGCGTTGGCCTGGTCGAAGATGTTGGCCCCGGCATCGATCGCCGCCTGCAACGCGGGGATGCTGAGCTCGTTCTTGTCGTCCTGGGTGCGCGCGGTGTGGCCGTAATCGAAGGTCACGTTCCAGTTCCAGCTTTGGCCCACTTCGCCGCGCAGGCCGGCGATCAACTGTCCGGTGCTGGTGGTATAGGGGTGAATGCGCGTGCCCACGCCGGTCAGGCGCGTCTGGAAGGTGTAGCCGCTGTTCGGGTCGCCGGGCAACACGTTCTGGCTGAAGGTGACGCCGAACGGATTGAACGACGCGGTCGACGGAATGATCAGGCCGTCGCCGGTCCCGACCGGAGCGGGTGCGTCCTGGCCGGCCGAATTGGTGTGGTTATAGAACGCATCCACGAAAGCCGTGACGTTGTCGGTCAGGTTATAGCTGCCGAGCAGGAACCCGTCGGTGCGCTGCTGGCTGACCTGGATGTAGTTGTACGCCGCGTAATTGAACGTGTCAGCCGGGGTCCGGCACCGGTAGTCGTCCAGACTGGTTCCATCGCCGCTTGCGAGCGTCACCTGGTTTTTGAAGGGACACACGAACCGACTGGCGAGCGAAGGCGGAATCTGCATTCTGCCGGTCGGGATCGAGCTGGATCCGGCCACGGACACCTGGCCATCCGAGAGATACAACTGGGCTTTGGAGAAGTCGCGCCGGGTCGCAGGCACTGCGTCGTACTTGTTGTAATTGATGCCGCCGACGAGATTGAACTTGTCCGTCGTGTGGCCCATCGTGAGGGCGAAGCCGTGCCGCTGGCCGTCGCCATGGCCCGAGATGCCGTCGTTCAAGCTGACCTCGGCACCTTCGAAATCGTGGCGAAGGATGATGTTGACCACGCCGCCGACCGCGTCGGAGCCGTAGGTGGTCGAGGCGCCTTCGGCCAGTACTTCGATCCGCTGGATCATGTTCTCCGGGATCAGGTTCAGGTCGGCGTTGAGCATGCGCTGGCCGTCGATCAGCACCAGGGTGCGTCCGGTTCCGAGGCCGCGCAGCGAAACGCGCGAGGCGCCGTCGCCGCCTTCGGTCAGCGGCGAAGCAACACCGCCGCCGTTGCTGTTGTTGCTGGGATTGGTCGCATCGCCCGCGATGCTCGGCAGTTGCTGCAGCAGGTCACCTATGGTCGGTTTGCCGGAATTGTTGATGCTCTGGCGATCGACCTTGGTCACAGGGCTGGCTGTTTCGAGATCGACGCGCCGGATCAACGATCCGGTGACAACCACCGTCTGCAGGGTTTTGGGCTGCCCATTCGTGTTGGTCTGGTCCGGCGGCTGTTGTGCCTGGGCCAGACCTGCAGATGCGACAAGACCGGCCGTCAATCCGACACGCACAGCCAGCGACAAGCGTTTCATTCTGTGGTTCATGAGTTCTCCCCAGCGATTACTGGAATAAAACAAGTGCGCCCAGTGAGACGTACCGGGGCGATCGGTACATTCAAAGGCGAGCCAATCCCCTGCCGAACAACTAACCGCGATTTAACATCAATAGTCGCGGCGAATTTGGCGCGACGCAAGTGCCTTGGCCCTTCCCCGCCGGGCGGATACCTTCGCCGTGAAGTTCGTCGGGGACGTTCTCACGCCTCGCACGACATCGCCACGCCCGGTCCCTGGCAAGCTTGCCCTCTGAATCGCCCGCCCCAACCTACACGGCATCTCCCCCGACGAGGCCGCCATGGAATCCTTCCACGCCACCACCATCCTGTCCGTGCGCAAGAACGGCAAGGTCGTCCTGGGCGGCGATGGCCAGGTCACTCTGGGCAACACCGTGGTGAAGGCCAATGCGCGCAAGATCCGCCGGCTCGGCAAGAACGCCGACGTGCTTGCAGGTTTCGCCGGCGCGACCGCCGATGCATTCACGCTGTTCGAACTGTTCGAAGACAAGCTGTCCAAGCACAGCGGCCAGTTGACGCGCGCGGCGGTGGAGATGGCCAAGGAATGGCGCACCGATCGCCGCCTCGGCCGGTTGGAAGCCATGCTGGCCGTGGCCGACAAGGACACCTCCTTATTGATCTCCGGCAACGGCGATGTGCTGGAACCCGAGCACGGGCTGATCGCGATCGGCTCCGGCGGCCCGTTCGCACAAGCCGCCGCGCTCGCGTTGTTGCAGAACTCCGACCTGGATGCGCGCACCATCGTGGAGAAGGCGCTCGGCATCGCCGGGGACATCTGCATCTACACCAATCGCAATTTCACGATCGAGGAACTTTGAGCAGGGATTAGGGATGAGCAGTGAGGGCGCACAAGCGAGTACTGAGGTACTTCAATGCGCCCTCACTACTCGCCCCTCACTCCTCTGAGCCCATCGAAGCGCCCCCCTACCCACCCCATTCCCCATGTCCGAACTCACCCCCCGCGAAATCGTCAACGAACTCGACCGCTACATCATCGGCCAGAACGACGCGAAGCGAGCGGTCGCGATCGCGCTGCGCAACCGCTGGCGTCGCATGCAGATCGATCCGGATTTCCGCGACGAGGTCACGCCCAAGAACATCCTGATGATCGGGCCGACCGGCGTGGGCAAGACCGAGATCGCGCGACGTCTGGCCACGCTCGCCAACGCGCCGTTCGTCAAGGTGGAAGCGACCAAGTTCACCGAGGTCGGCTACGTCGGCAAGGACGTGGATTCGATCATCCGCGATCTCGCGGACATTTCCTACAAGCTGACCCGCGACCAGGCCAAGGCGCGCGTGCAGACCCAGGCGGAGGAGCACGCGGAAGACCGCATCCTCGACGCGCTGTTGCCGCACCGCACCGGCTGGGATGCGCAGCCGCCATCCGAAAGCGAAGCCGCCACGCGCCAGAAGCTGCGGCGCCAATTGCATGAAGGCGCGCTGGACGATCGCGAGATCGAGCTGGAGTTCTCCGCCAACGTCGGCGTGGAGATCATGGCGCCGCCGGGCATGGAGGAGATGAGCCAGCAACTGCGCTCGATGTTCCAGAACATGGGTGGCGGGCGCACGCAGAAGCGCAAATTGAGCATCAAGGCCGCGCGCCCGCTGCTGATCGAGGAAGAGGCGGGAAAGCTGCTCAACGACGACGAGATCCGCGCGCAGGCGATCGAGAACTGCGAGCAGAACGGCATCGTCTTCATCGACGAGATCGACAAGGTCGCGCAGCGCAGCGACTGGGGCGGCGCCGGCGTGTCGCGCGAAGGCGTGCAGCGCGACCTGCTGCCACTGGTGGAAGGCTCCACGGTCGCCACCAAGTACGGTCCGGTGAAGACCGACCACGTGCTGTTCATCGCCTCCGGCGCGTTCTCGCTGGCGAAGCCTTCCGACCTCATCCCGGAATTGCAGGGACGGTTGCCGATCCGGGTCGAACTGTCGGCGCTGTCGGTGGAAGACTTCAAGCGCATCCTGCGTGAGCCGCACAACGCGCTGACCAAGCAATACGAAGTGTTGCTCGGCACCGAAGGCGTCAAGCTGGAATTTGCCGAATCAGGCATCGACCGGCTGGCCGAGGTGGCCGCGCGGGTGAACGAACGCACCGAGAACATCGGTGCCCGCCGCCTGCACACCGTCATGGAGCGGCTGCTGGAGAAGATCTCTTTCGAGGCGGCTGACAAAAGCGGCGAAAAATACCTGATTGACGCCGAATACGTAGACAAAAACCTGAAAGATCTGGCGGCAGACGAGGACTTGTCGCGGTACATCCTTTAGGCCGCTTGACCGGTCGGGTAGAATGTCGCCCATGGGCACCGTGATTCAACTTCCAAGCACCGGCCCCCGC
>DASSFA010000229.1:0-12671 GCA_035694895.1 Rhodanobacteraceae bacterium
GAGCTGGCAGCGGACGAGGATCTCTCCCGCTACATCCTTTAGGTGCCCTGGCCATTCGGGTAAAATGTCACCCATGAGCAATGTGATCCAACTGCCCAGCACGGGCCCGCGCCAGCAGCTGCGCGCGGCCATGCAGCGGGGCGAACTGGTCCGGGTGTGGCGCGGCAATCTGGAGGAAGGCAGCTTCTGCGGGTACGTCGCCGGCGTCGGCATGGAATTCCTGCTGCTGTGGGTGGTCGGCGACCAGATCAGCTTCGACGGCCTCTACGCCATGCGTCTGCGCGATATCACCGAGGTCGAGGCACCCGAAGCACACCACGTCTTCATCGGCAAGGCGCTCACCATCCGCAAGATCTTCCCGCGCCTGCCGCGCGAGTTCCCGCTCGACTCCATCGACCAGGTGGTGCGCGCCACCGCCGAACACGCCGCGGTGATGGGCGTGCACGTGGACAGCGAGGAAGAAACCGAGGTCTGCTACATCGGCCGCCTGCTCAACATCGAGGAGGACGGCTTCAACCTGCAGGAAATCACCCCCGACGCGGAGTGGCTGCGCGAGCCGTCGTTCTTCGCCTGGGACGAGGTTTCCACCATCAGCTTCGACGAACCCTACGCGCGCGCCCTGCTCGATGTCGCCGGCCAGTGGCCGCGGATCGACCAGTTGGGGTCGGGCGCGGGTCGCGCGTAACTCCATTCGGGATTCGGGGGCATAAACTGGTCGCCATTCCGGGGCATCGCCGGCTTCATCGGCGATGAACCCGGAATCTGCTGTTGCAGGAGCGCATCTGCGCGACAACTCTGAAATACTGCGCCGGAAAGGCGGCGCTTCGCGCCGGTCGCCGGCAGGCCGGCTCCTACAATGCCCGCACCCCGCCCCACCGACATCATCCTGCACCGCGCCTCGCACACGCTCGAAGTCGCGTTCGACTCCGGCGAGCGTTTCACCCTTCCCTGCGAATACCTGCGCGTGCATTCACCCTCCGCCGAAGTGCAGGGCCATGGCCCCGGTCAGCAGGTTCTGGTCGCCGGCAAGCGGGAGGTCAACATCGATGCGATCGAACCGGTCGGCAATTACGGCGTGCTGCTGCGCTTTTCCGACGGCCACGCCACCGGCATCTTCTCGTGGACCACGCTGTACGAACTGGGCGTCGGCCAGGAGCGCAACTGGAAGGCGTATCTGGAAGCGCTGGAGAAAAGTGGGATGAAACGCGAACCTTCCTGAGTGAACCCACAAAGTTGGTGTGAGCACTTTTCGCGAACCCCAACTTTTCCGCTCGGTTTCGGCCGGAGCAAGCCCGGATTTAGTAGTGGCTACGTTAAAACGTCACTTTGGCTGCCGTGCCAGCAGCACCGCCCGCCGCTCCAGGCTCTCCTTCGGCCAGTATTTCTCGCGCTCGTAGTACTCGCGCATCGCGGGCCCGCCTTCGGGCAGGATGACCCACGGCTGCTTGGACATCGTGAAGATGTGGATGTCGGGCGGGAAACGGTCCGGATCATCCAGCGTGCCGACGCGGATGAACGTGAAGATGTCGCCGCCGCCGGCGTAGTGGCTCCACAGCGCGATGCGGCACGTCGGGCAGCGCGCGATCTTCTGGCCTTTGCCACTGTTGGACGGCGTCAGCACCAATTCCGGCTCGCCACTCAATAGTTCGACGCGCTCGGTCTCGATCAGCGCGTTCATCACGAATGCCGAACCGGTCTCGCGCTGGCACCAGCGGCAATGGCAGCAGTGCACGAACAGTGGCGTGCTGAGCATCCGGTAACGCACGGCCTTGCAATCGCAGCCGCCGGAGAAGGTTTCGGTGGGAGTCATGGCGTGTGCGTAATCAATCTCACATCCGTTCGCATTGAGCGTAGCGAGTGAAACGAGCGGAGTCGAAATGCGTTTTGCCCTTCGACTCCGGCGCTGCGCGCCGACGCTCAGGGCGAACGGCAATTGGACGGCTCGCTAATCCGAACCCTCACCCCAACCCCTCTCCCGACGGGAGAGGGGCTTTATTCCGCAGCAAACAGCGCCTCCAGATCTTCCTCGTCGAACGCCAGCTTGTCGCGCGTGCCACCACCTTCCAGCACGGCCTGCGCGAGTTCGGCCTTGCGCGCCTTCAACTGCTCGATGCGTTCCTCGACAGTGCCGGCACAGATCAGGCGATAGACGAACACTGCCTTGTCCTGGCCGATGCGGTGCGCGCGGTCGGAAGCCTGCGCTTCCGCGGCCGGGTTCCACCACGGGTCGTAGTGGATCACGGTGTCGGCGGCGGTGAGATTCAGGCCGACGCCACCGGCCTTCAGCGACAGCAGGAACAGCGGCACTTCGCCGTCCTGGAACTTGCGCACCGGTTCGGCGCGATCACGGGTGTCGCCGGTGAGCGTGACGTACTTGAGATGACGGCGGTCGAGTTCGCGCGCAATCAGCGCCAGCATTTCGGTGAACTGCGAGAACAGCAGCACGCGCCGGCCTTCCGAGACCAGGTCCGGCACCATGTCCATCAGCAGTTCCAGCTTGGCCGATTCGCGCACGCCGCGCGCGGCCTCGAGTTTCACCAGGCGCGGATCGCAGCACGCCTGCCGCAGTTTCAACAATGCGTCGAGCACGATGATGCCGCTGTGCTCGATGCCGCGCTGCCGGATCACCTCGCGCAATTCTTCGGACAGCGACACGCGCAGAGATTCGTAGAGCTCCTTCTGCCGGCCCGAGAGCGCCACGCTGCGCGCGATCTCGGTCTTCTCCGGCAGGTCGCTCGCGACCTGCGCCTTGGTCCGCCGCAGGATGAACGGCGCGAGCCGGCGATTGAGCCGCGCCTGGCATTCCGCATCGGACTGGCGTTCGATCGGAATGCGGTAGTGCTTGCGGAACGAACCCTCGTCGCCGAGCAGTCCGGGCACGGCTAGATCCATCTGCGACCACAACTCGCCCAGATGATTCTCCAGCGGCGTGCCGGTCATGCACACGCGGCGCGTGGCGGCGATCGAAAGCAGGGCGCGGCGCGCCTGCGTGCGCGGATTCTTCACCTGCTGCGCTTCGTCCAGCACCACCAGCGCGAACGGCTGCTCGCGCAGCACGGAAAGATCGCGCGGCAGCAGCGCGTAGCTGGTGAGGATGACGTCATGGCCGGCGAGCCGGTCGAAACTGCGCACGCGTTCGGGACCATGCAGTGTCAGCACCTTCAGCGTCGGCGCGAAGCGTTCCGCTTCCGCCTGCCAGTTCGGAATCAGGCTGGTGGGCGCGACGATCAATGCCGGCTGCGTCAGCGCGCTGCTCTGCTTCAGCGCCAGCAGATGCGCCAGCAGCTGCACGGTCTTGCCCAGGCCCATGTCGTCCGCGAGCACGCCGCCCAATCCCGCTTCGGCCAGCGCGTTCAACCAGCGCAGGCCTTCGCGCTGGTACGGTCGCAAGTCGCCCGTGAAATCCCGGGGGATGGCGTCGGAGGCATGCGCCGCGGCTTCGCGCAACCGCGTGGTGAAGCCGGTCAGTTCCTTCGGCGCCTCCAGCTTGCCACCATCTTTCGGCAGCGCCTGCGCGAACTCTTCCAGACGGCCGGCCTGCACGCGTGGCAGGCGCAACTTCTCGCGCGGACGTTGCAGGTACTCGGCGAGCGGCGCCAGCAGCGAACGCAAAACAGACAAACGCACCGGCACGCGGCGGCGCTCGTCGACCGGCGCGTACCAGACCGCGTCCTCGGTTTCATTGGGCGGCGGCGTCAAGGAAAGCGTGTGTTCGGAGAGCGCCCGACCAACCGCCGGCAACAGATTCACGCGGCGGCCTTCCACCTCGATGCCGACTTCGAAATCGAACGCATCGCCGCCCCTTTCCTCGACGGCCACCCCGTACCACTGCGGCGGACCTTCCAGCACCTCGAAGGGGAAAGTGGAGGCGTAATCCACCGCGAACCCGTCGTTCTCGATCTTTTCGCGTAGGCCCAGCCATCGCGCCGGCGTGTTCACCTCCAGCGCACCGGCGTAGCCCTTGCCGGGGACCAGCCAGGCATCCTCCGGCAACGCGTCGGCCATGTCCCAGGGCAGACCTTCGCAATCCACCGCGGGCGCGAGTCCGAAGTTCTCCAGACGCTCCATGGTCGCCAGTTCGTCGGCGCGCTTGCGGGCGATCTCGACGAGCTTGCCGTCGCGCACCCGGCGTACCAGCGGTTCGCCGCCGCGACCGGGCAATTTCTCGCCACCGTAATCGAACGCCAGTCGCGCGTACGCAAGCGGGGGCGTGCCCGCGCCGATGCGTGCATGGCGCGTCAGCGCGTGCAGGGTGAGGACCGGTTTCGGCGCCAATTCCGCGCGTTCCACCGCGGCGAATGCGCGCGGTGCGGGAATGCGTTTGGCGTAGGCGGAGGATTGCAGAGCCTGCGCCAGCGCTTCGCCGTATTCGGGCGCGAGCGGCGGCGCGTCCAGCAGCGCGACTTCGTCTTCGGAGCCGTCGAGAAATCCGAGCTCCGCGCGTTCCGGATCGAGGAACCACAATCCCCCGATGCGCAGCAGGCGTTCCTGTTTCGGCAGTTCCGGCGTCAGGCGCTGGCGACCATCGGGTTCCATTTGCCAGACCCACTTGAGCGGCCGCGACTTGCCGCGCGCCAGCCGCAGGCCCGCCACGCCACCGAGCAGGCAGGGCGCGTTGTCCAGGATCTCGGCCATCAACGCGTCGCCGAAACTGCCGGACAGATGTGCGTAGGAGCGACCCTTGCGTTGCGTCTGCGGAAGGCCGAGCACACCGGCGGCGAGGCGCAGCATCGACCCGGACAAGCCGGCTTGCGTCAGCTGTTTGGGATCCAGCGGCACCGCGCGGCCAAGGCGGCCGTCGGCAATGGTTTCCAGCAGCACCGGCGCCACTTCCACGCGCGCGGCGGGCGTTTCGTCGTGCAGCAGTTCAAGCAGGAACCCGAGAATGGGACCCGGGGCGCTGCCGCGCTTCGCCTGCGCTTCGCTCAAAAGCCTGCGCCAGGCCGCGGGCAATGCGGCTCCTGCGGATTTTTCCGCAGTGCGCGGAGCCGCGTCGGCGGAGGCGGTTTCGGTGGAAGCGTTGCGGCGTTGCATGCGCGCGGTTTCCCGCCACCCAAAAGGCCGAGCATACACCGGAGCGGGAAAAATGTAGGAGCGCGCGTGCCCGCGATTGCTACCGGAACAAATGTTCCGGGTATTCCGGCTTGCGTTCGCGCGCCAGCAGCGCGTGCAGGGCGTCGGTGGGCGTCATTTCGCCGCGCAACACGCGTTGCACGTGGTGCGAGATCGGCAGGTCGAGCCCGTGCCGATTCGCCAATCGCATCACCTCGTCGGCGGTGACCGCGCCTTCGACCACCTGGCCGATGTCGCGCAAGGCCTGTTGCAGCGGAACGCCGCGGCCGAGCGCCACGCCGAAGCGATGATTGCGCGACAACTCGCCGGTGCAGGTCAGCACCAGATCGCCCAGGCCCGACAGGCCCATCAGCGTCTGCGCCTGCGCACCGAGCGCGGCGCCGAGGCGCAGCATCTCGTTCATGCCGCGCGTGATCAGCCCGGCGCGCGCGTTCAGGCCGAGCTGCATGCCATCGGCCACGCCGGTCGCGACTGCGAGCACGTTCTTCATCGCGCCGCCCAGTTCCGCGCCCAGCATGTCGTTGCCGGTGTAGGCGCGGAAGCTGGCCGAATGCAGCAGCTCGGCGACGCGATGTGCAAACGGATCGTCGGACGAATGCACCGTCACCGCGGTCGGAAGGCCGGCCGCGACTTCGCGCGCGAACGACGGGCCCGTCACGACGGCCGCCGGAGCATCCGGCAGGCGTTCACCGACGAGCTCGTGCAGGAAACGCCCGGTGCCCGGCTCGAACCCCTTCGTTGCCCAGGCGAAACCGGCGCCGCGCGGCAGCAGCGGCGCGACTTCGTCCAGCACCTGGTGAAACGCATGGCTGGGCACCGCAACCAGTACGACCTCGGCGTCCGCCAGGGCCACCCGGAGGTCGGATGCGAACCTGAGTTCAGCCGGCAATTCCGCGTCCGGCAGGTAACGTACGTTGCGATGCGCGCCGGCGATCTGCCCGAGTGCCTCGGCATCGCGGCCCCACAACGTGGTGCGCGCGCCGTTGCGCGTCAGCAGCGCGGCGAGCGCCGTTCCCCACGAACCCGCGCCGAGTACGGCAATGGAGCCCCCCATCGGCGCGATCCCGGACTCAGGCGTTCAGCGCGGGCGCATCGCCACCGGCGGCGGCACGCTGCACCTGCTCGGCGTAGAGCGCGTCGAAATTGATCGGCTGCAGCAACAGCGGCGGGAAGCCGCCGTTCTGGACCAGATCGGAGATCATCTGCCGCGCGTACGGGAACAGCACGTTCGGGCAGTAGCTGCCGAGGATCGCGCCGATCTCTTCCTGCTGAAAGCCGAGCGCCACGAAAATGCCGGCCTGCTGCACTTCGGCGAGGTACGCGGTGCGCTCGTTCAGTGTGCAGGTCACGGTGAGCGTCAGGACGACCTCGTAGGCGCCCTCGCCGATCTGGCCGGCCTTGTGGCTCAGGTTCAGCTGCACCTGCGGCTGGCCTTCCTCCTGGAACACGTTCGGCGCGTTGGGCACCTCGAAGGAGGCGTCGCGCACGTAGATTTTCTGCAAGGCCAGTTGCCGCTGCGGCTCGGCCGCGCCATTGGTGGCGGGGGTCTGCTCTGCCATGGTCTTCAAGCTCCGCTGGATCATTCGGGTAAAGAAGCGGAATTGTGGCATGGATGCGCAGCGGCTGCACGCTCGATTGCCGCGTCGTCCCCTGCTCTGCTATGCTTGCCCGCTTGATTTTTCGCCGGCCCGCCATGCGGGCGCCTCCGCGGGCGCGATGCGGGGGCCTGAAACGGCACCTTCCGGCATCGCGTGATGTACCCGCCGGGCCGATATTCCGCGGGCCATGCGGAATCCGAGGAGAGCATCATGGCGCGAGTGTGCCAAGTCACCGGCAAGAGCGTGCGCAGCGGCAACAACGTGTCGCACGCCAACAACAAGACCAAGCGGCGCTGGCTGCCGAACCTGCACGAACGCAAGTTCTGGGTTCCGGCCGAGAAGCGCTGGGTGAAGCTGCGCGTGTCCAGCCACGCCCTGCGCACCATCGACAAGAACGGCATCGAATCCGTGCTCGCCGAGCTGCGCGCTCGCGGCGAGAAGGTTTGAGAGGGAAACGAACATGGCAAGCAAACGCGACAAGATCCGCCTGATCTCCTCGGCCGGCACCGGCCACTTCTACACCACCGACAAGAACAAGAAGAACACGCCGGACAAGATGGAAGTGAAGAAGTACGACCCCGTCGTGCGCAAGCACGTGATCTACAAGGAAGGCAAGATCAAGTGACGCATCGGCGCGCTCGCGCAACTTGCGAGCGCCTTTGCCGATGCGTCATCCCGGAGCCGCGCGCAGCGCGGAATCCGGGATCCAGTGCCTTTGGACAAGAGAACCCGCCGCAAGGCGGGTTTTCTTTCGGTCAACAAAAACCCCGCCTCTCGGCGGGGTTTTTGTGGCTCATCGAAGCTGGTGAATCAAATCACGCCCTCGCCACCGCGTAGCGTTTCAGCCGCGCGGCGTAGGCGGCGAGCATGCGGTTGCCGCTCATCTCCGCTTCGTGGATCCACTCCTGCAACGAAGCCAGGGCGGATTCGGGCTTGCGCTGCTCGATCAGCGCCGCCAGGCGCGCGCGATAAGCCACCACGGTTTGCAATCGCGGGCGCCTCTCGATCACCTCGGCCAATTGCTCGTGGCCGTCGCGATCCAGCCAGCGGCCTCCATCGGCCAGCGCACGGCGCATCCAGCGCGGCAGCTTGCGCAGGCGATCGCCTGCGTGCGCGGCATCCTCGCGCAGGGTCGGCTTGATCACCAGCTTGTAGTAATCGGTCATCGCCTGGAAGCGATGGGTCAGCACGGCCTTGAGCGTTTCCGCATCGGGCAGGCTCACGTTCGGGCGCACGTCCAGCGAAGGCGCCACGCGCAGCACTTTTGCCAGGCCCAGCTTCTGCAGACCGCAGATCACCGCCCAGCCGATATCGAATTCGAAGCGGCGCAGCGCGAATCGTGCGGAACTCGGGAACGCATGGTGGTTGTTGTGCAGCTCTTCGCCGCCGATCCAGAACCCCCATGGCGTGAGATTGGTCGCGGTGTCGGTGGTTTCGAAATTGCGGTAACCCCACCAATGCCCCACGCCGTTGACCACGCCTGCTGCCCAGAACGGGATCCACGCCATCTGCAGCGCCCAGATCGCGGCGCCGATCGCGCCGAACAGCGCGACATCGATGATGGCCATCAGGGTGATGCCCAGATATGGATGCGGGGTGTAGACGTGCCGCTCGATCCAGTCCTCGGGTGTGCCGCGGCCGTACTTCTCGAGATCGGTTTCGTTCGCGGCGGCCACGCGGTACAACTCGGCGCCCTCGAAGAACACCTTGCGGATGCCCAGGACCTGCGGACTGTGCGGATCGTCCTCGGTCTCGCAGTGCGCGTGGTGCTTGCGATGCACCGCCACCCACTCCCTGGTCACCATGCCGGTGGTCATCCAGTTGCAGAAGCGCAGCACGTGCGCCACCGCCGGGTGGAAATCCACGCCGCGATGCGCCTGCGAACGGTGCAGGTACAAGGTCACCGCGAAGATGGTGAGCTGGGTGGTGACGAGGATGTACACCAACGTGGCCAGCCAACCGAAGTGGGCCAGTCCGTGCATGGCGAAATCGAGAAGGGCGTTGATCATTCGTTCCGGTGCGAGGTGTTCGCGATGTGGGGCGATCGGATGACCACCGGTGAAGCAACTATGGTGCCGGGATGAATCCAGTTTAAGGGAACACCCAAGCACACTCCAGCTTTAATGGGTAGCATATGCGGCCGGAAAGCGCTTCCTGCAACGGCCTTCACACAAGTTTTCGCATGCCCGAGCCCGCCTTGCTGCATCTGGATCACGTGAGCCGCCGGCTGGCCGGGCGCGAAGTGGTCAGCGAAGTGACCTTCAGCGTCGCCCGTGGCGAGGTGCTGGGCCTCCTCGGCGTGAACGGCGCAGGCAAGTCCACCACGCTGGCGATGGTCGCGGGCGTACTGCGGCCCGATTCGGGGAGCGTGCAAATCGGCGGGGACGACCTGCGCGAGCAGCCGGAACTTGCGCGAAGGCGGATCGGCTATCTGCCGGAAAACGTGCCGCTGTGGCCGGAACTCACCGTGCGCGAATACCTCGACGCCTGCGGCCGCCTGCGTGGAATGTCGCATGCTGCGCGCAAGACCGCCGTGGATCGCGAACTGCTGCGGCTGGATCTGGAAGGCCAGGCGAATCGCCTGAGCGGACAGCTTTCGCTCGGACAGAAGCGCAGGCTCGGGCTCGCGCAGGCGCTGCTGCATGATCCGCAGGTGCTGGTGCTGGACGAGCCGGGCAACGGGCTCGACCCGATCCAGACAGCGCAATTGCGCGAACTGATCCGCGGGCTCTCCGCGCAGCGCGCCACGATCATCTCCACGCACGTGCTGGGCGAAGTCGAAGCGATGTGCGATCGCGTGGTGATCCTGCACGCCGGACGCGTGCGCCACGATGCGGAGCTGGCCGGCGATCGCGGGGCGCTGGACAAGATGTTTCTGCAGATCGCCAGGGAAGGCGCGAGCAAGGCCGCATGAGCGCGCTGTCAGTGGCGCGCCTGGATCTGAAGCGCCTGCTGGTGCGGCCGTTTGCGTGGACGCTCGCGGCGATCGCGCTCGGCGCGCTGGCGTGGGTGTTCCTGCAGAACCTGAATGCGTTCCTGATCGCGCAACCGAAACTCGCGGCCAATACCGCAGGCCCCGGTTATACCGACCTGGTCGCGGTACCGCATCTGCTCGCGTACGTGCAGTTGTGCCTGCTGCTGGCACCCCTGATCACGATGCATGCGGTCGCCGGTGAACGCCGCGCGCACACGCTGCCGCTGCTGTTCGCCGCAGGTCTCTCGCCCGCACGGATCGTGCTCGGCAAGTACGTGTCAGCACTCCTTTATCTATGGGCGCTGCTGGCGCTGGTCGCGCTGATGCCGGTGCTGCTGGCGCGCGCGACCACGCCGGACTGGGGCCAGTTCGGCGCGGCACTGCTCGGCTGCGCGCTGTGCGTCGCCGCGCTGGCTGCGATCGGAATCGCCGCATCGGCATCCTCCACGCATCCGGCGGTGGCTGCCATCGCCGCGCTGCTGATCGTGCTGGTCCTGGCGATGCTCGACACGGGCGGGCATCTCACGGGCCTCAGTGTCGGCTGGCTCGCGTACCTCGCGCTGCCCACCCATCTCACGCCGTTCATGCACGGGCTGGTGGCGAGCGTGGACATCATCTATTTCCTGCTGCTGATCGCGCTGGCACTGGGCTTCGCTATCCGCCGCCTGGCCGCCGAAAAGGTGCGCGGCTGATGCGCTGGCGGGAACGCGCCGATGCGTGGCTGGTCGCCGCGCTATTGATCGTCGCGGCGACCTGCATCGCGGTGCTGTCCACGCGTTTCGGATTCGTAACGGACTGGAGTGCCGGCGCGCGCGCCAGCATCTCGCAGCAGAGCCAGGCGATCCTCAAGCAACTGTCGGGCCCGATCGACGCGGTGAGCTACGCGCGCCCCGGCGGCAACCTGCGCGACGAGATCGCCACGGTGATCGCGCGCTACCAGCGCTTCAAGCCGGACCTGAAACTCTCCTTCGTGGATCCCGACGCCGATCCTGCGGCGATGCGCAAGGCCGGCATCAGCGTGGATGGCGAAATCGTGTTGCACTGGCGCGATCGCGAGCAGCACGTCGTACAGCTCGACGAACGTGATTTCACCGACGCGCTGGCGCGGCTGACGCGCGGACGCGACCGGCTGGTCGCATTCGTCACCGGCGATGGCGAGCGCAACGCGGACGGCAAGGCAAATGCCGACCTGGGCGACTTCGTCGCGCAGATGTCCGGGAGCGGTGTGCGCGCGATGCCGCTGAACCTCGCGCAGAACGCCAGCGTGCCGCGCAATACCGACCTGCTGGTGCTGGCGAGTCCACAGGCGGAACTTTCGCCGGCGTCGCTGAAGGCGATCAGCGATTATCTTGATCGCGGCGGGAACCTCCTGTGGCTGACCGAGCCGGATACCGGCGACGTGGGCCTCGCGCCTCTCGCGCAGGCGCTCGGCGTGCGTACGCTGCCGGGACTGCTGGTGGACGGCGCCGGCGCGAAGCTCGGCATCGGCGATCCGCGCATGGTGGTGGAGAACGATTACCCGCCGCACCCGATCACGCGCGGCTTCGCGCTCAATACGTTGTTTCCGCAGGTCGCCGCGCTGGCGGTGACCGGCAATGCACAATGGGCGCACGTTTCGATCCTGCGCAGCAGCGCGCAGAGCTGGAACCAGATCGCACCGGTCGATCCCACCCGGCCATCCACGATCAAGTACGACGCCGCCAGCGGCGAACTGCGCGGGCCGCTGGATTTCGGCTTCGCGCTGACGCGGTTGTCCCCCAGCCCCGACAAGAGCGAGCAGCGCGTGGTGGTGATCGGCGACGGTGACTTCCTGTCCAACACCTACCTCGCCAACGGCGGCAATCGCGCCTTCGGCGAGCGCGTGTTCGACTGGCTGCTGGGCGATGACGCGCTGATCGCATTGCCGCCCCGCGGCGCGCCGGATCGCGCAATGCATCTCACGCAAGCCGATCTGGACGTGGTGACGTGGGGTTGCCTGGTCGCGTTGCCCCTGGCGCTGCTGCTGATCGGCATCGTGATCGGCGTGCGCCGGCGCAGGCGCTGATGAAACGGGCGACGCGCCATCGCCTGATTCTCGTGGGTACGGTGGTCACGCTGGTTGCGGTCGTGCTATGGCTGGGTGCGCGCGACCAGCGCGAGGCACCGCTGACGCTCACCGACCTCGATCCGGCTTCGATCACGCGCATCGAACTCACCATTGCGCAGCAACCCGTGCAGATCTTCGAGAAGAGCGGCGGCCACTGGTGGCGGATCGCGCCGACGCGCATGCGCGGCAACGACGAACACCTGCAGCGGCTGGCGAAGCTGGCGCTCTCGCCCGTCGCGCGCTGGGCGAAGGCGGATGCGTTCGATCCGGCCAAGGTCGGCCTGGCGCAACCGGCCGCGACACTGGTGCTGGATGGCGTGCAGCTTCGCTATGGCGCGCTCAGCGCGCTCGACAATCTTCGATACGTCGGTGTCGGCGATCGCGTTGCACTTGTGCCGCAGCAGGACAGCCCCGAAATCACGCTGGCGATGAAACCCGCCAAAGACTGATGCCCGAACTTCCCGAAGTCGAAACGACTCGCCGCGGCATTGCCCCGCACGTGGAAGGTCACGTGGTCGAGCGCGTGCTGTTGCGCCGCGGCGACCTGCGCTGGCCGATCCCGCGCGCGATCCGCACCGCATTGCCGGGCCAGCGCGTGGCATCCGTCGAGCGTCGCGCGAAATACCTGCTGCTGCACACGCAGGCCGGTTCCGCGCTGCTGCATCTGGGCATGTCCGGTTCGTTGCGCGTGCTGGACGCAGACATGCCGCCACGCGCGCACGACCATTACGACCTGGTGCTGGATTCGGGACTCGCGCTGCGCTTCAACGATCCGCGCCGCTTCGGCTGCCTGCTCTGGCAGAAACCGGGCGAAGTGCATGAGCTGTTGCGCGGGCTTGGCCCCGAACCGCTGTCCGCCGATTTCGATGGCGAACGGCTGTGGGAATGCTCGCGCGGCCGCAGCGCGCCGGTGAAGACGTTCCTGATGGACCAGTCCATC
>DASSFA010000230.1:0-2631 GCA_035694895.1 Rhodanobacteraceae bacterium
GTATGCGAAAGCCGGCGACCTCAAGGATCCGTGGGGCCATCCATTCGGCTATACGTATCCGGGCCAGCACGGCCAGTACGACATCGTCTTCTACGGCCGCGACGGCAAGCCGGGCGGCGAAGGCGTGGACGCGGATTACGGGAACTGGCAGCAGTGAGGTGAAAAGGGGTCAGGTTCATTTTCGGATCGGGTGACGTATTGATCGTTAAAGAGTTCAAGAAAATGAACCTGCCCCCTTTTCAGCGCGGCTTCACCTTGCTGGAAATACTCGCCGTACTGGCGCTGCTGGGCATCGCGCTGGCGGTGACCGCCTTCAGCCTGGACGGCGGGCTGGATCGGGCGCGGCTCGATGCTTCCGCGCGTGACATCGTCGCCGCGTTGCGCCACACGCGCACGCGCGCGCTGGTGGAGCACAGGCCGCAATGGTTCACGCTGGATCTGAACGCGCGCACGTTCGCCTCGCCCGGCCGCGATCCGCAGGGCATTCCGGGTGGAACCGTGCTGCACGTGACCTCGGCGGCCGAGGACGTGCAGCACCCGGGTGAAGCGCGCATCCGCTTCTTTCCTGACGGCAGTTCGACCGGCGGCAACATCGAACTCACCCGCAAGAACCGCGAGGTGCGGATCGACGTCGACTGGCTGACCGGCGCGGTGGCCGAAAAGGGGTCAGGTTCATTTTCTGGCGGCACCGCTCATTGATTTCGGATGGGTATGCAGAAAATGAACCTGACCCCTCTCCGCTCAAAAGGCTTCACCCTCCTCGAAGTCCTCGCCGCGATCGCGCTGCTGGCGTTCGCCTTCGCGATCGGCTTGCGCGCGATGAGCGGTGCACTGGGCAACAGCATGCGCGGCGGAGCGCTCACCACCGCGACGCTGGAGGCCCAGTCGCTGCTCGACGAGCAGGGATTGGTGCTGCCGCTGCGCAATGGCGTGCAGCAGGGGCGCTTCGCCGATGGCGCGACCTGGCAGTTGCGCACGAGCAAATTCACGCCGCCTGCGCCCCCGCCCGCGAACGGTTTCGCGACATCGCCCGCGCAGCCGATCGCAAGCAGCGGCATAGACCTGTTCCGGATGGATCTGGACGTGCGTTATGGCGGTGGCCGCACACTGCACTTTTCCACACTGCGCGCGCAGCAGGCGCTGCAACCATGATTGCGTGTATTTCCAAGTTCCACGCATGGGGATTGGGAGCGGGTAGCGGGGGCGCTTCGCTCAAGCTTCATCGCGAGTTGCCGATCCGGCGTGGTCGAAAAATCGCAAGCTTGCCGCGACGTCCGGTTTCCGCGCCCACACCACCCATTCCCCATCCCCGCTCTGCAAATGGCTTCACCCTTCTCGAGATCCTGCTCGCGCTGGTGCTGATGGCGATGACGATGGTCGGGGTGTGGGGTGCACTACGCACCGGCGCGCGCCTGACCCGCAGCGCCGAGGCCTTGACCGAGCGCAGCGACCGCGTGCGTGCGGTGCAGGCCTTCCTGCGCAATTATCTCGGCGGCGCGCAGCCGCAGGCGTTCGTGCCGGCGAAGGACCAGGCGGCGCGCATGTTCACCGGCGATCCGCTGTCGCTGACCTACGTGGCGCCGATGCCGGCGCAGCTCGGCGATGGCGGACTGTTCGTGCAGACGTTGAAATTCGTGCGCGAGTCCCGGAGCAACGATTACACGTTGCAGTTGACCTACGCACCGCTGTCCGGCGATACCGTCTCGCCTGATTCGAAACCGGAAACCCTGCTCGAGCACGTTACCGATCCGGGCTTCGAATACCTCGTCGCCGCGCAGGGCAATGCGCCGGCGAAGTGGCAGCGGATCTGGCACAGCACCAACGGCCTGCCGCTCGCGGTGCACATCGTCGCCGATCCCGATTGGGGCGGACGCGTGGGTTTCCCGGAAATGCTGGTGCCGCTGCGCGCCGGCAATGGTTCCGGCGTGCCGATTTCGCTGGGAGCGGGGCAATGAGGCGCGCGCGCGGTGCCGCCTTGTTGTTCGCGATGTGGGCGATCGCCCTGCTCGCCGCACTGCTGGCGGGCATGGCGGTGACCGCGCACGGCGAGGGCGAGGCCGCGCGCAACGTCTACGCGCAGGCGCGCGCGCGTTACGCCGCGGACGCGGGCATAGCGCGGGCGGTGCGCGCCTTGCGTGACCCCGATCCCGCGCGTCGCTGGGTGCCGGACGGGCGCAGCTATCGTTTCGACTTCGACGGAGCGAAGGTGCAGGTGAACGTCACCGACACTTCCGGGCAGGTGGATCTCAACGCCGCGACACCGGAAGTGCTGAAGAATCTGTTTCTCGCCGCCGGCGCCGACGAGCCGCACGCGCAGGCGCTCGCCGATGCGGTGCAGGACTGGCGCGACAGCGACGACATCCCGCATCCCAATGGCGCCGAAGCGGAAACCTATCGTCGCGCCGGGCTCGCCTGGCTGCCGCGCAACGGCCCGTTTCGCAGCAGCGACGAGCTGTCGCGCGTGTACGGCATGACCGATGCGCTGTACCGCAGGCTCGCCGATGCGGTGACGGTGTACTCCGGGCGCAATTTCCCGGACGAGGCATATGCGGGCCCGTTGGCGCTCGCGGCGGGCAGGGACGGCGATGCGGCGGGCGCGGCCCGTGTCGTGGCCGCGCGCCGCGCCCGTCC
>DASSFA010000231.1:0-2870 GCA_035694895.1 Rhodanobacteraceae bacterium
TATGCGTGCGCGAAGCGCACGCTACGCCGTCCCGTAGCCCGGATGGAGCCGCGCAGCGGCGGAATCCGGGATTATTCGCGAACCCTTCCCGGATTCCGCTGCGCTGCATCCGGGCTACACCGCTCGTTGTAACATCACCCCATGCGCACCATCCACGAATGGTTCGGCCGTTACAGCTCGGATCACGCGAACGCGACCAATCGCGCGATCCACTGGGTATGCGTGCCGGTGATCCTGTGGTGCGTGGTCGCGCTGCTCTGGCTCGTCCCGGTGCCGCCGGCGATCGGCCGTGCGGGGTTCTGGGCGTTCGTCGCGATGTTCTTCGCCTTCCTGTTCTATTACCGGCTGTCGCGCGCGATCGGATTGGGAATGGCGGCGGTGTTCATCGCCTGCGGCCTGATCGCGGAAGGCGCGCTGCGTGCGCTCGGCCCGCAACACCTGCTGTGGCTGGCAATCGGGTTGTTCGTCGTCGCCTGGATCGGCCAGTTCGTCGGCCATCTCATCGAGGGCCGGCGGCCTTCATTCTTCACCGACCTCGCCTACCTGCTGATCGGCCCGGCCTGGCTCACGGGCAAGCTGATGCGTCGCGCCGGCATCCAGTACTGACCGGCCAAAAAAGGCGCCGGCATTTCTGCCGGCGCCCGGTGTTGCGATCCCAACGCGAATCAGTGATGCAGCGCGGCCAGCATGGCGCCGCCGAACACGATCGTCACGATCACGCCGATCACGATGTAGAAGATGTATTCGATCAGCGCGACCAGGCACGCCCGGCCGTAGCCCATTTTGCCGGCGGCGGTCATCGCCATCGCGCCGCCGTCGGCAACCGCACCACCCGGACGCGTGATCAGCTGCTGAATCACCCATGCGCACACGAAGAAGTTGACGACCGCGGCGACAAGGCGCCCTGGGATGCTCATGCCCAGCACCAGCCCGAGCACCAGACTGACGATGAACCCCACGATGATGCAGACGATCTGGGTCACCAGTGCCTTGCCGAATGACGGCGAGAATTTCTCGACCATGCGCGTCGCCAGCATCAGGATCAACGCAGCGACGATCAGGCCGACCACGATTGCGCCGAGCGCGATCCCGATACCCATGCCCATCAATGCACCCAACCCTGCCCCGTTTGCCATGTTCCCCTCCCGTGATACCGCACCCCTGCGGCGGGCCGATCATGGCGGGCGCACACGGGCGCCGCAAGGTCGCCCGCAACAATAAGTAGGACAAGTAGGACCCCTTTACCTCGCGAGCTCGCGGTCGAGCAGCGCCGCAAGGCGCGCGCCGGCTTCGCGCAGGCGTTCCCCGGCAACCGGCCTTTCGCGCCGGACGTATGCTTCGGTGATCGTGCGCGTGGGCGGGTACACCGTACGCGCGATGCGGCAGGACTCCTGCGCCCATTGCGGGGGCGTGCCGTCCGTGGGCACCGGCGCGCGCTCGACAAGCAACATGCGCGTGTAAGCCGCAGCGGATAGATGCGCGTCGTCCAGCATCAGCGAGTCCCAGACGCGATGCAGGTTGGTGCCGCGGCCGTGCCAGCGCACCTGGTAATCATTGCCGCCGGCATCGTCGCCGGAGCTGGCGTGCAGCGGCTGGTGCACGTCGCCGACGAAGTGCACCACGAAGTCGAGCGCCTGCGCGCGCTCGGCGTCCGGACGCGAGCGATCGCCGAGGATCGCCGCGTAGTGCGCTATCGCCGCGACCACGCACTGGCCGTTCGCGCAATCGCGCGGCGGAGCGTAAAGGCAATCGGGCGAATGGATGTTGACGAAGTGCAGGCGCGAGGTGCGCTTGAACAGCGCGGGATCCGTGTCACGCAGATCGTCGGCCCAGACCGCGATGTCGGAAAGATGGCGCGCGCCCTGCATTTCCAGCAGATGCTGGACTTCAGCGCGAGCCGGCGGCGTGAGCTGTGCTTCCGCCAGCCGCGCCACGATGCGATGACCGAGCGGCCCCCAGGCCAGGGCCGGCGTGGACAGCGCGAGCAGCATCAGAGCGACACCGAGGAAAGGGGTGATGCGAACGGGCTGCCTATCGTTTGAATGAGGAAAGTCCCCCCTCACCCGCCAAGCGCTTCGCGCTTGTCCCGTTGCTAAGCTCGCGCGTCCTGCGCTCGCAAAGCAACCCGGCCCTCCGCATCCTACTTCGGGCGTTCGCCAGCGCGGCCGATGCCGTTGGGGCATCGGCCAGGCACGCTGGCTCACCCCCTCCGGGGAGAGGGGATGGGTAGAGCGGTACGGGAGCGGTTGCCGGCTTTTCCCCCTCTCCCCTGTGGGGAGAGGGATGGGGTGAGGGGGCTCGCGACGTGGCTTCATCAAAACCCACCCGCATCCAGCGGCAGCTTGAGATAGCTGCGGCCGTTGTCTTCCACCTGCGGCGTTTGCCCCGCGCGGATGTTCACCTGCAACGCCGGCCACAGCAGCTTCGGGACCGTAAGCGTGGCGTCACGCGCGCGGCGCATCGCCACGAATTGCTCCTCGCCCGTGCCGGAGGCGAGGTGCTTGTTGTCGCGCAGCTGTTCGGCGATCGTGGTCTGCGCGCGCGGAGATTCGCCACCCGACGGATAGTCGTGGCAGAGGAACACGCGTGTTTCGCCGGGCAAGGCGTAGAGCCTTTGCACAGATGCATACAGCGTGGCCGGGTCTCCGCCCGGAAAATCGCAACGCGCGCTGCCCAGCGCGGGCGCGAACAGCGTGTCGCCGATGAACACGGCATCACCGATGCGATAACTCACGCCGTCGGGTGTATGCCCCGGCGTGGAGATCGCCTCGATCTGCAATTCGCCGAGCGGCAGCGTGTCGCCGTCGGCCAGCAGAGCGTCGAACTGCGAGCCATCGGCAACGAAATCGCCGCCCAGGTTCAGCAAAGCC
>DASSFA010000232.1:0-4984 GCA_035694895.1 Rhodanobacteraceae bacterium
CGTCGCCGAGCACGAACACGAGCTGGCGTTCCCTTTCCGCCGTTACCAGATGCAGCGCGTCTATCGCGGCGAGCGCGCGCAGCGCGGGCGCTTCCGCGAGTTCTACCAGTGCGACATTGACGTCATCGGCAAGGACACGCTTTCGGTTCGCTACGACGCCGAAATCCCGGCGGTGATCCATGCCGTGTTCCGAGCGCTGGACATCGGCGCGTTCACCATCCAGATCAACAACCGCAAAGTGATGCGCGGCTTTTTCGAAAGCCTCGGCATCGCCGACGGCGAGCGCCAGACGCTGGTGCTGCGCGAAGTGGACAAGCTGGACAAGCGTGGCGCTGACCACGTGCGCTCGGTCCTGACCGACGACGCCTTCGGCCTCTCCGCCGAAACCGCACAGCGCATCCTGGATTTCGTGCAGGTACGCTCGACCTCGCTGGCCGATGCGCACGCAAGGCTGGAGGCGCTGGGGCCGGGCAGCGGAGCGCTTGAGCAGGGCAGGGCGGAACTGCGCGAAGTGCTGGACACAGTGGCGATGCTCGGCGTGCCGGAATCGGCATTCGCATTGAATTTCTCCATCGCGCGCGGGCTGGATTACTACACTGGTACCGTCTACGAGACCACGCTGAACGATCACCCGGAGATCGGTTCGATCTGTTCGGGTGGCCGCTACGACAACCTCGCCGGGCAGTACACGAAATCGAAATTGCCGGGCGTCGGCATTTCGATCGGGCTCACCCGATTGTTCTGGCAGTTGCGCGAGGCGGGTCTTCTGAAAAATGCGCGCGGCACGGTGGACGTGCTGGTCACGCAGATGGACGCGGCATTGCTTCCGCAGTACCTCGCGCTCGCGCAGGCGTTGCGTGAAGCCGGCATCCGCACCGAAGCCGTACTGGAAGGCGGCAAGCTCGGCAAGCAACTCAAATACGCCGACCGCGCCGGCATCCGTTACGCGCTGGTACTGGGTGAGGACGAACTCGCGCGCGGCGTAGTGGCGCTGAAGGACCTGGCCAGCGGCGAGCAGGGCGAAGTATCACGTGTCGAATTGATCCGCATTTTGCAAGAAAGATTGAAATGACGATTACTCTCGACGGCAACACCCTCACCCGCGCGCAGGTCGTGGCGATCGCGCGCGGCGGCGCGCAAGTTGCGCTGGATCCGGTGCAACTCGCGCGCGTGCAGGCCACTGCGGATTTCCTTGCCGACAAGGTGCGTTGTGGCGAGCCGATCTACGGGGTCACCACCGGTTTCGGCAGCAATGCCGACAAGTTGCTCGGCGCGCACCGCTTGCGCGACGAACTGCCTGGCGGCAATCCCGACCCGCGCGAGGAAACCCTGCCGGAGGAATTGCAGCATAACCTGATCATCAGCCACGCAGTGTGCGTCGGCGAACCGTTGGCACCGGAAGTCGTGCGCGCGATGCTGGCGATCCGCATCAACACATTGATGCGTGGCCATTCCGGCGTGCGCGTGGAAACCTTGCAGGCGCTTGCCACGCTGCTCAACGCGGGCGTCGTGCCGGTGGTGCCGGAGAAGGGATCGGTCGGGGCAAGCGGCGATCTTGCGCCGCTGTCGCATCTTGCGATCGTGCTGCTGGGTGGCGGCGAGGCGTTCTTCGAGGGCGAACGCGTCAGCGGTGCGGAAGCGCTGCAACGGGCGGGTTTGCGGCCGGTCACGCTTTCCTACAAGGAAGGTCTGGCGCTCAACAACGGCACCGCGCAGATGCTCGCGAGCGCGGTACTCGCGCTGGATAATCTCGAATATCTATTGGGTGTGGCCGACCTCGCCGCGGCGATGACCCTCGATGCCTTCGCCGGCCGCAGCGGCGCACTGCGCGCGGAAGTGCATGCGTTGCGCCCGCATCCGGGTCAAGTCGAAACCGCGCGGCACGTGCGCGAACTGCTGCGCGGTTCGACGCTGGTGGACATTCCCTACCACCTCGTTCCGCGCTTCCGCACCTGGACGGCGGATGCGTGGGACGAACCGGAAGGCAGGCGCTTGAGTTTCGACATCTTCTGGGACTGGGTGCCGGCGCATCAGCGGCACGGGCGCGAGGCGTTCTATTCGCGCTTCCTGCCGTTCAAGGGCGGCAAGAAGCACCAGCCGCAGGATGCGTATTGCCTGCGCTGCATGCCGCAGGTGCACGGTGCGGTGCGCGACGCCTGGACGCAGGCCTGCCGCGTGATAGACATCGAATTGAACGCGGTCACCGACAATCCGCTGATCTTCCCGGATGCGGAAGGCGCGCACGTGGAGGACCAGGTGATTTCGGCCGGCCACTTCCACGGCATGCCGCTTGCCCTGGCGATGAGCTACGTGAAAGCGGCGATTCCGGTGCTGGCTGCGATTTCGGAGCGTCGCCTGAACAAGCTGGTGGATCCGGCGACGAACGACGGCCTGCCCGCGTTCCTCACCGGCAAAGAGGTCGGCACCGATTCGGGCTGCATGATCGTGCAGTACACCGCCGCGGCGTTGGTCAACGATCTGGCCACGCGCGCGCATCCGGCTTCGGTGTATTCGATTCCGACTTCGGCCAATGCCGAGGATCACGTCTCGATGGGCACCAACGAGGCGCGCCATGTGCTGGCGATGACCGATGACCTTTCCGACGTGCTGGCACTGGAGCTGTACGTTGCCGCGCAGGCGCTGGATTACCGGCAGGCGATGTTGAACGCGGCGCGCCGGCTGGCCGCGCGCGGCGACTCGCAGGCACTGGCCGACAAGATCGCCAACGCGCCGCGTGCCGATCACCCGCAGCAGGCGCAGTTCGTCGCCGAAGTACAGGCGCTGATGCGCTCGCTGGCGGAAGCGCCGGAATTCCACGCGGGCGAGGCGGTGGGCGCCGCCCACGCGCGCCTGCGCGAGGCGATTCCGTTCATGCATCGTGACCGCGCGCTGGATCGCGACGTCGCGCTGGTATGCCGGATCGTGCGCGATCGCGAACTGTAGCGCCGCGCCTTCAGCGGCTTGAGCTGCTCGCCTGCGCGGGAACGAATTGCACCGGCGCCCCCGGCGGATTCTGCTTCTCCCATGCTTTCAATTGCGCTTGTATGCCCGCGCCGATATTGATCTGCGGGCCGGAAGGCGTGTAGCCGTCGCGCTTTTCCCATTCCGCCACTTCCTTGCGCGCCAGGCTGAACGCCTGCGCGAAATCGCCGGTCCGGTTCAGCGCGTCCACGAGGAAGGCATGCCCGAACCAGGTGAGCTGCGATTGCTCGCCGCAGCCGAACGACGAGCGATCCGCGCGCGCGGCGGTGATGATCATGGTGCCGGGTCCGCGCAGCGGCGGGATGAAGCCGCCGGAGTAGCAGGCATTCACGATCACCACCTTGTTCTTGAAAGGGTGCTCGTCGAGGATGCCGGGCAGATCGCGCGCGCCGATCTGGTCCAGCGGTAATGGATCCATGTCCACCAGCAGGGTGTGATCCTCGCTGCCATGCGTGGTGAAATACAGCAGAAGAATGTCCCGCTGCGGGTCCATTTTCGTCGCGACCGCGTCCAGCGCGCTTTCCAGGTTGCTCCAGTCGGCCAGCGGGCGGGCGGTCAGGGACGCCGGGTTGTTTTCCAGCACGATCACATGTCCGGCTTCATGGAAGCGCTGCGTGAAGAGCTTTTCGAAATATTCCGCCTCGTTGCGGAAGACGACCTCACTGCCGTCGCCAGCGAAGGCGATCGCATAAAGGTTCACGCGCCCGGGCGTGCGCGGCTTCAGCTGCGCGATTTCCCGATCGAGCATGTCCGGTTGCGCATAGAGGACCTGTTCGGGCGTGGGCGCGTCGGCGGGCCAGTCCTGATCGGGCAACAACGAGGCTGGCGCCTCCGCCGAAGGAGACCTTGCGATGCCGGCTTCCGTAAGCGGGGGTGTCGGCGTTGCGGCCAAATGCACGGGATTGGCAGGAACGCGCGCGGACGGGTGCCAGGCGTTCCAGCCGAACACGGCGGCCGCGCCAAGGACAAACGCAAGCACGAGCGCCAGTGCCGTGCGCATCAGATTGCTATTCCATCGAAATCCGTGACGCACGGATGCGCACTCGCCTGCGGGCACATTTCAGGTGGCCGGCACAGTTGCGTGGTGCGCAGGCCGGCGGCGCACGCGGCGTCCAGTTCGGCGGCGATGTCGGAGAGGAACAGCACCTGCGCCGCCGGAACGTGTATCTCTGAAGCAATCCTGGAATACGAGTCCGCCTCGCGCTTGCCGCCGATTTCCGTATCGAAATAGCCATCGAACAGTGGCGTGAGGTCGCCGGCTTCGGAATGTGCGAAGAACAGCTTCTGAGCTGCGACAGAGCCGGAGGAATACACGTACAGGCGCAGGCCGCGCGCCTTCCATTCGCGCAGTTTCGCCGCGACTTCCGGATACATGTGCGCGCGGTAGGCGCCGGTTTCGTAGCCCTCGCGCCAGATCATGCCCTGCAGGGCCTTCAACGGCGTGGCCTTGCGGTCCTCGTCTATCCAGCCCAGCAGGGTGGTGACGATCGCATCGCGATCCGATTCCGCAAGCCCGGCTTCGACTGCGGTTTCGCGCAGCCAGTGCTGCACCCCGGGCTCGTGTGCGTGCGCCTCGACGAAGGCGGGCAGGCGCGCGCGCGAATAGGGGAACAGCACGTCCTTGACGAAGGCGATCGAGCTGGTGGTGCCCTCGATGTCCGTGAGAATGGCGCGCAGGCCGGATTCCGCGCTCACGCCGTCGCACCCGCGACGGCGCGCATGCCTTCCGCGTAGCCGGAATAGGCGGTTTCGATTGCGCGCTTCACCCCGATCGGATCAGCCAGTCGCTGCAGGAGCATCGCCGTCTCGCCGCGGCCGGTGATCTCGACGTCGCCGAATCGGAAGATGCGGCCCCAGAAAGACTGCTTCAGATCCACCGTCTCGATCGAGGCCAGCCGGAGTTCGGTGGATTGCCGGCTGACCACGCCGGTCTTGCGGATCACGCGATGATTGGTAACGCCTTGTTCGATGGTGCGCAGGGTGAGCCACTCATAAAACGCAA
>DASSFA010000233.1:0-5731 GCA_035694895.1 Rhodanobacteraceae bacterium
TTGGACGCATCGTGTGCGTGTCCTCGGTCGCGGCGGTGCTCGGCAACCGCGGCCAGGTGAATTACGCCGCGGCGAAATCCGCGCTGCACGGCGCGGCGAAATCGCTGGCGCGCGAGATGGCTTCGCGCGGCGTCACGGTCAACGTGGTCGCGCCCGGCATCATCGAGGGCAGCATGACCCACGAGCTGTTCGCGCCGGAGCAGATCAGGCAATTGATTCCCGCCGCGCGCATGGGCACGCCGCAGGAAGTCGCGCAGGTCGTGGGGTTCCTGTGCTCGGACGGGGCGTCGTACGTCAACGGGCAGGTTATCGGCGTCAACGGCGGCATGGGGTGAGCGCTGGCAGGGCCTGCCGACTTGCGGCATTCTTCGCGCGTCCGGCGGGCGCCGGGAATCGAAGGGGAGAAGATCATGCGCAAGATGATCCTTGCGGCATCACTGCTGATGGCGGCAATCGGGGCAGCGCAGGCTTCCGATACGGTGACCTTGCCGAAGCCCGTACCGTATGCGGCCGGAAATGACATCGCCGGCAACATCAAGCGCGAGTGCAAGATCACCGAGCAGCTGTCCGATTTCATCGCGCAGAGCGCGAAGGCGCACGGGATCGAAACCACGTTCGCCGATTCCGTGAACCCGCAGATGCCGGGCCGTGTGCTGGATGTCGAGATCACCGATGCCGTTTCCGAAGGCAACGCGTGGCTCGGGCATCACAAGAGCATTACCGTGCACGGCAAGCTTTACCAGGAAGGCAAGCTGATCGGCAGCTTCCGCGGCAAGCGCAATTCGATGGGCGGCATGTTCGCCGGCTACAAGGGCTCCTGCTCGGTGCTGGGCCGCACCGTGGAAGCTCTCGGCAAGGACATCGGCGACTGGCTGGCGGCGCCGAGCATGGATGCCGACCTGGGCGACCTGAAGTAATCGCGATCCGAGGTCCGCGGTCGTTCAGGGTACGGCGAACGCGGCTTCCGGCACCATGGATGCGAACAGGCGGGGGCGCCGGCGCGCGCCCGCCGCCTCGAACAGTGGCGCTCCGTCCAGCTCCGGATGCCGCGCCATGGCGATGTCGGCGATCGAGCCGGCGAGCGCGTGCAGCAGCTCGATGTTCTCGCGCAAGCGCACGCGTGCCTGCGCGTCGTCCAACCGATCATGCAGGTTGGCATTCAGACGGACGAACCAGTCCAGCTCCTGCTGGTCCAGGAACACCGGCGCGTTGCGTCCGTCACTGCGCGCGTGCCACGCGCGGAAGAATGCCTGCATTGTGAGATTCAATCGCTGCGCGGCTTCCAACCTCGGGCGCAATTCGGAAAGCAGCGAAAGATCGGTCAGCCTGTTGCCGATGCCGAGCGCGCACAGCACCCCCCAGTAATAGGCGTAATCCCAGGTCACCTTGACCGGCATGACCTCGGCATTGCCGAACAGCGCGTACTGGCCCCGGTACAGGCTCAGCATGTTCCGATAGAACGAGAAGTACAGCCCCTGGAAGATCTCCGCGTATGTGGCGAGCATTGATGCTTGCCGTCCATGGCCAAGAGCTCCGTGATCGCGCGCGATCAGCTCCACGATGTAGCGGTTGCCCATGGCGATGAAATCGGAGCCCGGCGAATAGAACGGGTCGAGGAACACACCGGCCTCGCCGGTCAGCGCCCAGCGGTCGGCACTGAACACCTGTTTGCAGCCATAGGAAACGCGCTTCAGGAAAGCGAAATCCAGCAGCTTGTCGCGACCGGAATCCACCGCCTGCGCCAGCGCGGGCTGGTGCACGTGCAACCATTCCAGCGCGCGTTCGAAAGTGTTGAACGACTCGACCGGGTGAACGGCGGGATCGGCCACGATGCCGACCGAATGCGCCCCGCCGGCGAGCGGAATCATCCAGGCCCAGTAGCCGGGCCCGCACAGATGGTTGGTCGAGCGCCAGCGCTCGGGCGGTTCGCACCGCGCGCGCCACGCCGCATCGCCCCAGGCGTCCAGCTCCAGTTTCGAATCCAGCCGGAACCACGCCGCGCAGATCGCGTGGTCGTTGTCCTCGGCCAGATCGAGCTGGCGCTTCAGCAGGCCCGCGCGGCCCGATGCATCCACCAGCCAGCGCGCGCGCAGGGTGCGTGTTTCCCCGCCGCGTTCGCACCGCACTTCGTGCAGGCCGCCCGCATTCAGCTGGACCGCGCGCACCGTGCAGCCATCCTCGAAGGAGATGCCGCGCTCGCGCGCCCGTTCACCCAGGAAATTTTCGAGCACGCCGCGATCGAGTTGCCAGCTCGGCGTCGGCAGCACGCGGCTGACCCCCAGCTCGGTTACGTCATCCAGCCGCGAACGGCCTTCGGAAAAGAAGAACCGGAAGCCGAACTTGCGCACCTGTCCGGAATCGAGGTGTTCGCGCAGGCCGAGCACGTTGGAGAAATAATGCGCGCCGATCTCGACGGTGGATTCGCCGACCTTGTGCGCCGCGCGCGGCACCGGATGCGTGCGCCGCTCCAGCACGCGGATCGAGAGATCGGGGAAGCTTTGGCGCAGTTCCAGCGCCAGCGTCAGGCCGGCAAGGCCGCCGCCGAGGATGAGGACGTCGGAATGCGACGGCAGCGTTGATGAGCTTTCACTTTGACTCATTGCACGATCACCGGTGAAAGCGAGCTACCTGCGCTGAGTTTTGGCGAGCAACCGTCCATGGTGCGGGCGCCGGCCCGGCCATCCGTGGGCGGTCGCTCAGCCGGGCACGCGATGCGATTCAACGCATCGCGTAAGCTCCCGGCTTCGCCCTTCGGGATCGTGGATCAGCGGCGGCGCGCCGTGCGAGGCGCGGTAGCTCGCCACCACGTGGCCGTAGTGCACCACCCGCCAGAACGTGTACCAGGTGATGCGCATCACGTCGCGCACCGGGCGGAAGTGCGAAAGCCGGAACTCGCCCTGGTAGCGCGATTCGATCGGCACCGATACCACGCCCATGTCCAGCTCGCGGCAGGCCGCGATCAGGATCGCCGCCTCGAACACGAAATCCTGCGAGCGCAGATCCACCAGCTCGACCGCCGCGCGCGGGTACCAGCGCTGACCGCTTTGCGTGTCGGCGACCGGCCGCCCGCAGCCCCAGCTGATGCCCCAGTCGGCGAAGTTGTTGGCCGCGTGCCGGCCGGCGGGTTGCTGGCCGCGATTGAGCATGCGCGCCCCGATCACCAGGTGGTCCGGATAGCGCAAGGCCGCATCGACGATGCGCGGGATGTCGTCCGGCAAATGCTGGCCATCGCCGTCCATCGTCAACACCGCTTCATAGCCGCGCGCCAGCGCCTCGCGGAACCCGGTGCGCAGCGCTTCGCCCTTGCCACGCCGGCTCTCATGGCGCAGCAGCGTGACCGGCAATCCGGAGACGATCTCCGGCGTGCGATCGTCCGAGCCGTCGTCCACCACGATGACATCGGCGCAATGCGCGAGTACGCCGCGCAACAGATCGCCGATCGCGCGCTCCTCGTTGAGGCACGGGATCAGTACGCAGTAGCGGGGCACCATGCTCATGCACGAATCTCCATTCCGAGCATCAAGCCCGAAGCCGCGGGCAAGGTCAAGCATGGGGATGCCGCACCGGCGAGAGCTGCAAGCAACGCGAGCGCATGGGCGGTCAGCGGATTGTCCTTCGCGAGTTCCGCCACGCAGGCCGGGGCCGGCGTGACCGGCGCACCGGAATCGCGCATCGCAATGGAGAGCTGCGGCAATGCAGTGCCGCCAGGCGAAAGCACCAGCGCCGCGCCGAACGCGCGCGTGGTGCGCGTCATTTCCGCCAGCGGGCCACAGGATGCAACGTCATAGGCCGCGAACAGCACCGGCGTGCCGTCGGCCAGCGCGAGCGCGGCGGCTTCCAGCAGGCCGGCGCCGAAGCTCGCGTGGTAACCGGTGACCGCCGAGGAACCCGCCGTGCATTGCGCGGCGATCGTCCAGTAGCCGGCCGGCGCGTTGTGCACGGACTTGTGGAATTTGGTCGGGGAGAGCTCGTGCGGCGCGCTGGCGAGCGTGGCGCACATGTAGTCGGTGATGGACAGCTCGCCATGCGTGGAAGCGAACACGCAGGGCAGGCCCGCGGGTTCGCGCCGCGCGGCCGTGCACGCCTGGCCGGCGACCTCCGCGGCCAGCAGCACGCTGTCGGGCGCGCGCCGGCGTTCGCCGGGCGGAAGCATGCCCGCGGCGGGTTTCACCGGCGCGTCCTCGCGCCACCCGCTTTCGCCGCGCAACCGCGCACCCAGCGAAGGCCAGTCCGGCGCGCCCTGGGTCCACGCACCAATGCCGGCAATCCCGAGCGTCAATCGCGACTGCGGGCCCGCGTCCGCATCCGTGGCCGTGCGCGCGCCGCACCAGGGCTTTTCGGACAGCACCGCCATCACGCCGCCTCCGCGCGTGCAAAGGCGAGACACGCGTTGTTGCCGCCGAAGCCGAACGAATTCGAAAGCGCGATGTTCACGCGCTTTTCCTTCGGCTCGCGCTCAATCCATGCCTCGATGCCGTCGAACGGCTGCTCGCAATTGAGGTTCGGCGGGATGATTCCCTGCCCGATCGCCAGCAACGCGAATACCGCTTCCAGCGCGCCGGCGGCGCCCAGCGTGTGGCCGGTGAACCCCTTGGTGGAACTGGCGCGCGCGCCATTCAAAAACCGCGGCAGCAGCAGCGCTTCCATTTCGTCGTTCTTGACCGTCGCAGTGCCGTGCAGGTTGATGTAGTCCACCTGCTCGGCGGCGAGTCCCGCGCGCGCCAGCGTGTCCTCCAATGCCGTGCGCGCGCCCCTCGCTTCCGGATGCGGCGTGGACATGTGGTGCGCATCGGAAGATTCGCCGTAGCCGACCAGGCGTGGCGCATCGGGCGCGGCTTCAACGCGTTCGAGCAGCGCGAAAGCCGCCGCCTCGCCGATCGAAATGCCATCGCGGCGTTCGTCGAACGGGCGGCACGGCCGCTTCGAAACCAGCTCCAGCGCGTTGAAGCCGAACAGCACGCTGTCGCACAACGTATCCACGCCGCCGACCAGCGCGGCATCGGCCAGCCCGAGGCGAATCAGACGCTCGGCGCTGGCGAAGACCTTTGCCGAAGACGAACACGCGGTCGAGATCGTCAACGCGGGGCCGGCGATGCCGGTGGCTTCGGCAACGAAGCCGGTCAGCGAATGCGGCGTGTGAACGGCCGGTCGGCGCAGGTCTTCGGGGAAACTTCCGTTCTCGAGTCGGCGATAGGCTTCTTCCGAAGCGCCGATGCTGGCGGTGGAGGTGCCGAGGATCAACGCGACCCGCCGCGCGCCATGGCGTGCGATCACGCGTTCGATTGCTTCGAGCAATCCGTCCTGCTGCAGGGCCATCCAGGCAAGGCGATTGTTGCGGCATTCCCAGTGCGAAAGTCCTTGCGGCAGCGGCGCATCTTCCACGCCATCCACGCGACCGATGAAACACTCAAGAGGCGCGGAGGAGAAGTCGTTGGCGCGCAGGCCGCTGCGCCGCGCCCGCAATGCGTTCGCCTGCCGGGCCACGCCGCGACCCAGCGCGGAAGTCGCGCTCCAGGCGGTGATGGCCAGCGGCGGGATGCGTTGCGGCATGATTAAAGCGCCAGGGAATATGGTCGGCAGTATACGCAACGCTGCCGAGCACCGATGAACCCGTTCAGCGAGTCAACGCGATGCCGCACGTCCCCGTTTTTCTCCGCCGAGGCCCGTTTCGATACCTGCGCGACGGCGATGTGTGGCATTCGCTGGTCGTCACCGCGATCGCCTGCGCCTT
>DASSFA010000234.1:0-6490 GCA_035694895.1 Rhodanobacteraceae bacterium
TGCTGGCGCCGATGTCCGTGATCGCAGGTCGCCTTGCCACGCAATGCGGCACGACGTTGCTGCACCAGCCGGAAGGTGGCAAGGGCAAGCTGCTTGGCGGCATGCCGACCACCGAGCGCGGCAAGGTCGTGGTGCTGGGCGCCGGCGCGGCCGGCGGCAACTCGGCGGCGCTCGCGGCGGCCGCCGGCGCGAACGTGGTGGTGTTCGACAAGCGTCCGGATCGTTTGGCGCAGATGATGGCGCTCGGCCCCAACGTCACCGCGTTGTACGCGTACGACTCGGTGATCGCCGAGGAAGTGGCCTCCGCGGATCTCGTGATCGGCGCGGTGCTGATCCCCAGCGCCAAGGCCCCGCACGTGGTCTCCGCCGCGATGGTGAAGTCCATGGAGAAGGGCAGCGTGATGGTGGACATCTCCATCGACCAAGGCGGTTGCTTCGAGACGTCCAAGCCGACCACCTGGAAGGATCCGACCTACGTGGTGGATGGCGTGACGCACTTCTGCGTGACCAACATGCCGGGCGCGGTGCCGCAGACCTCCTCGCAGGCGATTTCCGCCGCGCTGCTGCCGTACGTGCTGCGTCTCGCTGCGGGTGGGGACTGGCGCGGCTATGCGCCGCTCGCCAAGGGCATCAATGTCGCCAATGGCGAGATCCTGCACCCGGCGCTGAAAGGCATGAAGCTGTAGCGGCGGATTGTGGGGCTTCGATGAACGGTTTCGCAGATTGCCCCTCACCCCTTGCCCTCTCCCGCAAGCGGGAGAGGGGGAGTGATCGTCGCGCTACGCGCGACAACGTTTTTTGATTGAAGCGGGTTATAGTCGGCGCCACGATGATGCAAGTTTGAGGTCGCAACACGTGGCGCGTGCCAAAGCCCTTGCCGTCAACGGCGGTGAACCCAATGAACGCACCCGCCGCATCCTTCGGGAGGCGGCGGTGCTGTTGTTGCTGCCGCTGGCGCTCTACCTGTTCGTCTGCCTGATCAGCCACAGCCCCGCGGACCCGGGCTGGTCGCATACCGGCAGCGATACCACGCTGCACAATTTCGGCGGCACCATTGGCGCCTACCTCGCCGACTTGCTGCTGTATCTCATCGGCAACATCGCCTACGCGTTCCCGATCCTGCTGGTCGTGCTTTCGATCGGTGTGCTGCGGCAATGGCGATCGGCCGATCGCAGCACCTTGGAACCGACCCTGCGCCTGATCGGCTTCGTCGCTTTCTTCGTCAGCGGCTGCGGCCTGGCTGCGCTGCGCGACGGTGGTGGTGCAAATCCGCTGAGCGACCTGCCCGCCGGCAGCGGCGGCATCCTCGGCCAATTGGTGGCGCAGGTGCTGGCGCGTGGGTTCGGCGAGCTGGGTGCCACGCTGTTCCTGCTGGCGCTGTTCCTGGTCGCGGTGACGCTGGCTACCGGGCTGTCGTGGTTCAAGCTGATGGATGCCACGGGCCGCGCCGTGCTGGCCGTGTTCGGCTGGCTGCGCGGCAAGGTGAAGCGCGCACCGGAGGCGCTGGCTGCGCGCGCGGCGCGGACCGAGCGCGAAGTCGTGCGCAAGGTCGAGACGGCGAAGCAGGCCCGGCGCGAGCCGGTGAAGATCGAGCCGGTGGTCGCACCGATCGTGAAGAGCGAACGTTCGAAGCGCGAGAACCAGATCCCGATGTTCGCCGGGGGCTCGTCGGAAGGCGAACTTCCTCCGCTCTCGCTGCTCGATCCGCCACCTCCGAAGGGAAAGGGTTATTCGGAAGAAAGATTGAAATGGCTTTCCGATCAGGTCGTGAGCAAATTGAAGGATTTCCGGATTGATGCGCGCGTGGTCAGCGCGCATCCGGGTCCGGTGATCACGCGCTTCGAACTGGAACCCGCCGCGGGCGTGCGCGGCAGCCAGATTTCCTCGCTCGACAAGGACATCGCGCGCGGGCTTTCCGTCTACAGCGTGCGCGTGGTCGACGTGATCCCCGGCAAGAACGTGATCGGCCTGGAGATACCGAACGAAGATCGAGAAACAGTGCAGTTGTCCGAAATCTTCGACTCGAAGGAATACGGCGACGCGCGTTCGCCGCTGTCGCTGGCGCTGGGCAAGGATATCGGTGGACGGCCTGTCGTAGTTGACCTGGCCAGAATGCCGCACCTGCTGGTGGCCGGCACCACCGGTTCCGGCAAGTCCGTCGCCCTGAACGCGATGGTGCTGTCGCTGCTGTTCAAGGCGCCGCCTTCCGACGTGCGCGTGATCATGATCGACCCGAAGATGCTGGAGCTCTCGGTATACGAGAAGATCCCGCACCTGCTGGCGCCGGTCGTCACCGACATGAAGGAGGCCGCCAACGCGCTGCGCTGGTGCGTGGCCGAGATGGAACGCCGCTACAAGCTGATGGCCGCGGTCGGCGTGCGCAACCTCGCCGGTTTCAACAAGAAGGTGCGCGACGCTCAGGCGGCGGGCCAGCCGCTGCTGGATCCGCTGTTCAAGCCGAACCCCGAAACCCCGACGGACATCGCGCAGCCGCTGGGCACGCTTTATCACATCGTGATCATCATCGACGAATTCGCCGACATGATGATGATCGTCGGCAAGAAAGTGGAAGAGCTGATCGCGCGGCTGGCGCAGAAGGCGCGCGCCGCCGGCGTGCACCTGATCCTGGCCACGCAGCGGCCGTCGGTGGACGTGATCACCGGCCTGATCAAGGCCAACATCCCGACCCGCATCGCCTTCCAGGTGTCCAGCAAGATCGATTCGCGCACGATCCTCGATCAGTCCGGCGCGGAGACGCTGCTCGGCCACGGCGACATGCTGTACCTGCCGCCCGGCACCGCCACGCCCGAGCGCGTGCACGGCGCGTTCGTGGACGATCACGAGGTACACAAGGTGGTCGAATGGCTGCGCGCGCAAGGCGAACCGAAATACATCGAGGGCGTGCTGGAAGAGGTGCAGTCGCTGGGCGACGGCAAGGTCATCAACGAGTCCGGCCTGCCCGAGGAAGAGGAGGGCAGCGACGACAACGCGCTTTACGACAAGGCGGTGCGCATCGTCACCGAGTCGCGCCGCGCCTCGATTTCCCTCGTGCAGCGGCATCTGCGCATCGGCTACAACCGCTCCGCGCGGCTGATCGAACAGATGGAACAGGAACGAGTGGTCAGTGCGCCCCTGCACAATGGGCAGCGAGAGGTCCTCGCTCCACCGCCTGTCTCCGGATAATCCGGCATTCATCCGCCGCCTGCATCATTTCCGATCCCCATGCGAGGAATTTCCATGCGCATTCTGTTGATGCTGGGCCTGTTGCTGGGCGCGGGTGCGGCGCAAGCCGCGGGTAGCGCGCGCGCGCAACTGGATGTGTTCGCGCAAGGCCTGCATTCGCTGAGCGGCAACTTCAGCCAGACCGTCTACGATGCCAACGGCCGTACCGCGCAGGCCGCGCACGGCACGCTGGCGCTGCAGGCGCCGCGGCAGTTCCGCTGGGACACGCAGGCGCCGTACAGGCAATTGATCGTCGCCGACGGGAAGAAGGTCTGGATCTACGACCCGGAGCTGGAGCAGGTCACGGTGCGCGACCAGGGCAGCGAGGAAGCGCACAGCCCGCTGACCGTGCTGACCGATCTTTCGCAGCTCGACCGCGACTTCAACGCCAGCGAGCAGGGCGAGCGCGACGGACTGCAATGGTTGCGGCTCAAGTCGCGCGCCCGGGACCCGCAGTTCGAATACGCCGATATCGGCTTCGCCGACAACGCGCCAAGGCGGATGATCTTCAAGGATACGCTCGGCAACCGCACCGAAATCGTGTTCACCGACTGGCTGCGCAATCCGAAATTGCCCGCCGGTGCGTTCACGTTCACGCCGCCCAAGGGAACCGACGTGGTCGGTGACGGCGCACCCGACGCGGGGCAATGATCGCCACGGGCGAGTAGCGCGTCATCAATGATCGCCAAGCTTCCACGCTGGGTGCTCTTCGGCGGCATCGTGCTCTCGTTCATCGGCGGCATGGTGAATGCGGCCGGTTACCTGAGTTTCCGGCACCAGGCCGTCACGCACATGACCGGCACTACCACGCTGCTGGGCATCGGCGTGGCGCAAGGCGACGTCGGCGACATGCTGAAGTTCGGCGTGGTCGCGCTGGCGTTCCTGCTCGGCGCCGCGCTCGGCGGCTTCATCGTGCGCGACAGCGCACTGAGGCTGGGGCGCCGTTACGGCGTGGCGCTGTCGGTGGAATCGGTCCTGCTGTTCACGGCGGTGCCGCTGCTGGTCCATGATCGCGATGCCGGCTTGTGGCTGGCCGCCGCGGCTTGCGGCCTGCAGAACGCGATGGCCGGTACCTACAGCGGCGCGGTGGTGCGCACCACGCACGTCTCCGGCCTCTACACCGATCTGGGCATGTACCTGGGTCAATGGTTCGGCGGCGTGAAGATGGATGCGCGTCGCGTGCGGCTTTACATCACGCTGGTGGTCGGGTTTTTCGCAGGCGGCGTGGCGGACGCGCTGATCTATCCGCAGGTCGGCCAGTACGGTCTGCTGCTGCCGGCGGCACTCACTGGCCTGGCCGGCATCACTTACTCGATTTACCGGCACCACCACCGGGCGGTGCCGGCCGCCTCCTGACGAAGCGGCACGATGCGCCTGCGCATCGGTATGATCCCTTCATGCCGCGCCGCAAAGCCGCCCCTCCCGAAACCACCGAACTGTTCATCGAATCCGATGCGCTGAAGCCGCTGGCCGAGCGCATGCGGCCGCGCACGCTGGATGAAGTCGTCGGACAGTCGCGCCTGCTCGGGCCGGGCACCGCATTGCGGCGCGCGCTGGAAGCCCATCGCGTGCATTCGATGATCCTGTGGGGTCCGCCCGGCTGCGGCAAGACCACGCTGGCGCTGCTGGTGGCGAAATATGCCGACGCGCACTTCCGCGCGATCTCGGCGGTGCTGTCGGGGCTGGCCGACGTGCGCGCGGCGTTGGGCGAGGCGGAGGTCAACTTCGCGCAGGGCAAACGCAGCGTGCTGTTCGTGGACGAGGTGCAACGCTTCAACAAGGCGCAGCAGGACGCGGTCCTGCCGCACCTCGAGCGCGGCGTGATCATCTTCGTCGGCGCGACCACCGAGAATCCTTCCTTCGAATTGAACTCCGCGCTGCTGTCGCGTTGTCGCGTGCACGTGATGGACGCGGTGGGTGCGGACGACATCGTGGTTGCATTGAAGCGCGCGCTGGTTGACGAGCAACGCGGGCTCGGCGCATTGCACCTGGAAGTGGACGACGAAGCGCTCGCGTTGATGGCGCGTGCGGCCGACGGCGACGTGCGGCGTGCACTGACGTTCCTGGAAATCGCTTCCGAACTCGCCACCGACGGTCGCATTGATGCGAACACCTTGCAGCAGGTGCTGGCCGACCGCACGCGAAGGTTCGACAAGGGCGGCGAGCAGTTCTATGACCAGATCTCGGCGCTGCACAAGTCGGTGCGGTCGTCCGATCCGGACGCGGCGCTGTACTGGCTGACGCGCATGCTGGATGGCGGTTGCGAGCCGCTGTACCTCGCACGACGGATGGTGCGCATGGCGGTGGAGGACATCGGCCTGGCGGATCCGCGCGCCTGGCAATTGACACTGCACGCCTGGGACACTTACGAGCGGCTCGGCTCGCCGGAAGGCGATCTCGCGCTGGCCGAAGCTGCGCTGTACCTGGCCATGGCGCCCAAGAGCAACGCGGCGTATGTCGCTTACGGCGCGGCACGTGCAAACGTGCGTGAGACCGGCACGCTGGACGTGCCGATGCACCTGCGCAACGCGCCGACGAAACTGATGAAGGGACTCGGCTACGGCAAGGGCTATCAATACGATCCGGACGTGGAGGGCGGCGTGGCGCTCGACCAGCAATGCCTGCCCGATGCACTGGTCGGCACGGAGTTCTACGCGCCGACTGGAAACGGAATGGAAGCAAAGATCCGCGAAAAGCTGGAAGCCTTGAGGGAGGCGAGGGCCAAGGCGAGGTAGGAGCGCGTCTGCGCGCGACCGGCGTTGAACCCCCTCTCCCTTCGGGAGAGGGGCAGGGGTGAGGGTTCGGATTTGCGAGAACTCGGCAAAGAACCGAATCCTCATCCGGCGCTGCGCGCCACAGGGGCTCTTCGCCACGGATGGCGGCTCTCCCGGAGGGAGAAGGGAGCGTAGCGTTTGCGCCCTCCCGCCACGCACCGCGATAATTCATCTCTTTTCGAACTCCCAGGGATCAGAACATGCTGGATCCGGTTCTGCTGCGCGCGCAGCTCGCCGACACCGCCGCGCGCCTGAAAACGCGCGGCTTCGAACTCGACACCGCCGCGATCGAGGCGCTGGAGTCCGAGCGCAAGAGACTGGCGACGGAAACACAGGAGTTGCAGAACCTGCGCAACACGCGTTCGAAGGCGATCGGGCAGGCCAAGGCCAAGGGCGAGGACGTCTCCGCGATCATGGCCGAAGTCGCCGGCATCGGCGACAAGCTGAAGGCCAACGAGGCAGCGCTGGCGGAGGCGCAGTCGAAGCTCTCGGAC
>DASSFA010000235.1:0-3700 GCA_035694895.1 Rhodanobacteraceae bacterium
ACTCGCGGCGCTGCTGGCATTGGGGCTCAACCACGAACAGCAGCACCAGGAATTGCTGCTGACAGACATCAAGCACCTGTTCTCGCTCAACCCGCTGCAACCGGCATTCCGCGGACGCGCGAGCGTGCCGGATGTTGCCCAGCCGGTTCCGCTGCGTTTCCTGCGCGGCCGCGAAGGCGTTGCGCAGATCGGGCACGCGGGCGGGGATTTTGCCTTCGACAATGAATCGCCGTGCCATCGCGTGCTGCTGCACGCGCACACACTTGCGAATCGCAAGATCACCAACGCGGAATACCGCGACTTCATCGAGGCCGGCGGCTACCGCGTGCCGACCTTGTGGCTTGCAGAAGGGTGGGACACCGTGCAGCGCGAACATTGGTCGCGACCGCTGTACTGGAGCGAAGACCTGCTGAGCGAATTCACGCTGGCCGGCACGCGTTCGCTGGACCCGAATGCGCCGGTATGCCACATCAGCTTCTATGAGGCCGAAGCATTCGCGCGCTGGGCCGGCGCGCGGTTGCCGCTGGAAACAGAATGGGAGAGTGCAGCGCGGGAATTGCCCCTGGAAGGGCACTTCGCGGACGACGAATCCCTGCATCCGCAACCCGCACGAGGCGATCCCGATTCCTGGTTGCAGATGTTCGGTGATGCCTGGGAATGGACATCGAGTCCTTACGTTGCCTATCCGGGTTACAGGCCCGCCGCGGGCGCAATCGGCGAATACAACGGCAAGTTCATGTGCGGGCAGTGGGTGCTGCGCGGCGGATCCTGCGCCACGCCTGCCGGCCACGTGCGCGCGAGCTATCGCAACTTCTTCTATCCCGCGGCGCGCTGGCAGTTCTCGGGAATCCGCCTGGCGAGGGACGCATGAGCGCCAGCCCGCAACGCGCGATCCGCCTGCACGACCGCCAGCCGGTACGCGATCGCATGCGCGAGGACGTGCTGCATGGCCTGCGCCGCCGGCCCAAGCGCCTGCCGTCGAAATACTTCTACGACGCACGCGGCTCGGAGCTGTTCGAGCGGATCTGCGAGCAACCCGAGTATTACCTCACGCGTGTGGAGCTGGCGATCCTGCGCGAACACATCGGCGATATCGCCGATGCGATCGGTCCCGATGCCTTGCTCATGGAGTACGGTTCCGGTAACGGCCTGAAGACACGATTGCTGCTGCGTCACCTGCATTCGCCGGTCGCGTACGTGCCGGTGGAGATCGCGCGCGAGGCGTTGCTCTCCAGCATCGGTGGACTGGCGGCGGAATTTCCGGACATCGAAATGCTGCCGGTCTGTGCGGATTTCACCGAACCGCTTGCGCTGCCGCGGGCAGCGCGGCGGGCGAGACGGGTGGTCGCGTTCTTTCCCGGTTCCACCATCGGCAATTTCGAAAGCGGGGAAGCGACAAGGCTGTTGCGGCGGATGCGCGAGCAGATCGGGCGCAATGGCGCCGTGCTGATCGGCGTGGACCTGAAGAAGGATCGCGCGGATCTCGAGGCGGCCTACAATGACGCCGCCGGCGTGACCGCCGAGTTCACCTTGAACCTGCTGGCGCGCTGCAACCGGGAATTGGGAGCGGACTTCGATCTCTCCGCCTTTCGCCATCGCGCCCGCTGGAACGCACTGGCCGGGCGCATCGAGACGCATGTGCTCAGTACACGTCGGCAATCGGTGCGGATCGGCGGCGAAAGCTTCGGCTTCGAAGCAGGCGAAGCGATGCTTGTGGAATACAGTTGCAAGTATTCGCCGCGGGACTTCGCGCAGCTCGCGGCGCGTGCCGGCCTGAGGGTGGCAGGGGTGTGGACCGATCCGCATTTCCGCTTCAGTCTGCAGTGGCTGGAGGACGATGCGCTGAATTGAGCGGTCAGCCCCTAGGCAAAACCATACGCATGCGTACAATGCGCCGCGATGAGCCAGCCGCCTGACGAAATACCGCCGCGATGCGCGCCGTCCTATGATCTACGCTTCAGCGATCGCGGCGATTACCTGCGTGTGGAAATCTCCGGCCCCGGCGATTCGCTCGAAGTCAGCCTTGCCTACTGGCGCGACATCGCCGCCGAATGCGAACGGCGGGGCACCCGCGCGCTGCTTGTGCTCGATCTTTTCGAGAACGAGCCGCTGGCGCAGGCGGAAGTGGATCAGGTGATCGAGGCGATGCGGAACAGTTACATGCGCCAGGTGCGGGTCGCGTATTGCGAGTTGAACAGCGCCGTGCTGCCGCAAGCCGAACGTGGCGAGCTGGCCGCACGCGAGGTGGGTTTCACCGTGCGGGTGTTCGCGAGCGAGCAGGAAGGCGAACTCTGGTTGCGCTATGGCGAGTCCTGAATCCATGCGGCGGGCGCGCGCCGAAAACATCTGCCTGGCGATAGTGGCATGAGCCGGGAGCGGGCGCCGGAGCCGTACCAGCTGCGCTTCACAGATCGCGGCGACTACCTGTTCGCCAAGGTGGTGGGCGAACAGGATTCCCCCGAGATCACGCTGGCATACTGGCGCGAAATCGCCGCGGAATGCGAGCGTCGCGGCACCACCCGCCTGCTGGTGTGCGACGACCTGCAGGGCCAGCCGGCCACGCCGCAGGATTTCGCGCGGCTGACCGCCGCCCTGCGTGGCAGCGGCATGGAGCATGTGCGGATCGCGTTCCACGAACCGGTCAGCGCCAACCTGCGGCTGGTCGAACACGGCGAGCTGGCGTTCCGCGAAGCCGGGTTCACCCTGCGTGTGTTCGGAAGCGAAAGCGAGGCGGAACTCTGGTTGAGATACGGCGTGTAGGATCGGGCGGGTGTCCGCCCACTGGGCTGCTGCCGGGCGGCGCCTTGCTCGCCCTCGTGTGCGATGCGGTTCAGCGCATGTGCAAGCGCTCGGGCTGCGAACCTCCTCGTCAAGCCTCTGCGCAGGCGCGGCACTCGAACGTGCATCCGGACCACGGAGCTCTTTGCCACGATGGCAGCTCCATGTATTCCGGCACCCCCGCACGTACGTGGTTTTCGGCTACGCTCGCGCGATCGCGGAACTCCTGGCCGCGGATCGCGGCGCAATCATTTCGGGGAACAGACATGCGGGCACGGTGGATCATCGCGGCGGCGTTGCTGGCCGCGTGCGGGGCGGCTTCGGCGCAGACGGACGACATCTATGCGCGCGATCCGCAGCAACCGGTCGATCAGGCGTACACGGCGAAGATCGCGAAGTACACCACCGACCCTTCGTTCAATTCGCCGCTGACCGATTACCTGCCGGCGTCTTCCACGGTACCGACGCCGGAGAAAGTGCTGGGCGACATCGCGGGCGCGCCGAACATGCTGCCGTACGCGGAGGACGTGTACCGGTACTTCCGGATGCTCGCGGCGGCCTCTCCGCGCGTGAAGGTGTTCACGATTGGCAGGACCGAGGAAGGCCGCGAGATGATCGCCGTGGCGATCGCGGACGAATCGCTGATGTCGCAACTGGATGCCAACAAGGCGCGGCTGGCGCAGCTCGCCGATCCGCGCAAGCTCGGCATGGATGACGCGAAAGCCGCGGCGCTGATCAGGCAGACCACGCCGGTCTACTACATCACCGGCACCATCCATTCCACAGAAACCGGCGCGCCGACCGCGCTGATGGAGCTCGCTTACCGCCTGGCCGTGGATGATGCGCCCTACATCCAGTACGTCCGCAAGCACGTCATCACCCTGATCACGCCGGTGGTGGAAGTGGACGGCCGCGACCGGAT
>DASSFA010000236.1:0-13313 GCA_035694895.1 Rhodanobacteraceae bacterium
TGATGATGGCCACGATGAATTCAAGCACACGCGTCATGCCAGCAGTCTCCGCACTTCGTAGTAAGTGGAACTCCAGGGTCGCGCACGAGATTCGCGCCCCATCCGCCGCGCAGCACGCGCGCCGAATGGCGGATGGTAGCCTCTCCCGAGCGCGGACGCCATTGGTCGGAGCTGCCGGGAACGCCAAGCTGTGCGCCAGTCGCTGGAACTGTCACCGAGTTTTGCATTGACGGATGCTGCACGGCGGGGGCGCAATCGTGTTCCGCGTGGCTTCCCGCCCTCCTCCCAGGCCGCGTACCGGCACCGCTCCGCCGCAGGTGCCGTTGGCCAAACCCGTGACCGTCGTTCCGCGCGGAAGCCTGGCTTCCGTCCGTCACGAAGCAGCCGATTGCCACGCCTGCCCGCTGTGGCGCGGCGCGACCCAGACCGTGTTCGGCGAAGGCCCTCAGCACGCGACGATCATGTTGATCGGCGAACAGCCCGGCACGCAGGAAGACCGCGAAGGCCGCCCGTTCGTCGGCCCGGCCGGGCACATGCTGGATGAAGCGCTCGAGGCCGCGGGCCTGCGACGCGAGGCGGTGTACCTCACCAACACCGTCAAGCATTTCAAATACGAATTGCGAGGCAAGCGCCGCCTGCACAAGAGCGCGAATGCATCCGAGCAGGCCGCCTGCCGCATGTGGCTGGCGGCGGAGCTGCTGCGCGTGCAGCCGCGCATCGTGGTCGGCCTAGGGTCGATGGCCGCGCGAACGATGTTCGGCGACGCCTTCCGCATCACCCGCGGGCGCGGCGAATGGCGCGAACTGGGGAAAGGCGCGCGCGGCATCGCCACGTGGCATCCCTCCGCCCTGCTGCGCATGCCCGACGCGCAGTCGCGCGCCGCTGCTTTCGAAGAGCTGGTGGAGGATTTGCGGAGGGCGGCGCAGGCTGCAGGTGGGATGTAGGAGCGCGCCTGCGCGCGACCGACATCAAGTCGCTTGGCGGTTGGTCGTTACCGACCCAAGCGCCGTCATTCCGGACGCCGCGCCAGCGGCGATCCGGAATCTGCTCTCCGGCGATCTGCAAAAGCAGATTGCAAAGTCCGTCCATGGACTTTGCCCTTCGGGCCAACCTTCGGTTGTCCAAATTCGTTCCAGACGAATTTGTCCGGGTTCTGCCTTCGACAGCCCCGGAACGAGGATGGTTGCTCTTCGATTCCCGATTCCCGATTCCCGATTCCCGATTCCCGGTCCTCAATGAAAATCCCTCGACCTCGCATCCAGCTCGCCCAATAGTTCGCTGACGTCGAACAGCCGATGCGCGATCAAATGGCTGACGCCGTCCACGCGCTCCCAACGCCCCTGCACCCCGAGCAGTTTCGCTTCCAGATACGGCCGCCACTGCCGCGCGGCGACGTCGCGCCACACGATCACGTTGACCGGCCCGTGCTCGTCCTCCAGCGTGATGAAGGTGACGCCGCTGGCGGTCTGCGGACGTTGCCGTTGCACCACCATGCCGGCCATGCGCACCTCGCTCTCGTGCGGACGGCTTTGCAATTGCCGCGAATCCAGCCAGCGCTGGGCGCGCAGGCGTGCGCGCAACAATTTCAATGGATGGGGCCCGAGCGTCAGGCCGGTGCGCGCATAGTCGGCGTGCACGTCTTCCGCGACGGAGGGCAACGGCAGATGCATCGCCGCTTCGTCCGGACTGCGATGCCCGAACAATGGACGATGCGCTTCCACGCCGATCGCCGCCCAGTGCGCACGGTGCCGGTGCCCGGCCAGCCCGCGCAGCGCGCCGGCCTGCGCCAGCAGCGTGCGATGGCGCGAATCCAGTGATGCGCGCGCACACAGGTCGGCGACATCGACGAACGTGCGTTGCGCACGCGCGGCCATCAACGCCTGCGCCGCGCCTTCCGAACAGCCGCGCACCTGGCGCAGACCCAACCGGATCGCGAGTACGCCGCGGCGATCGGCTTCCAGCGTGCAATCCCAATCGCTGTAGCGCACGTCCACCGGCAGCACGCGCACGCCATGGCGCTGCGCATCCTGCACGATCTGGCTGGGCGCGTAGAAGCCCATCGGCTGGCTGTTCAACAGCGCGCAGGCGAACGCAGCCGGGTGATGGCACTTCAGCCACGACGAGGCCCAGGCGAGGATGGCGAAACTGGCTGCATGGCTTTCCGGAAATCCGTAGCTGCCGAAACCCTTGATCTGGTTGAAGGTGCGCTCGGCGAATTCGGGTGTGTAGCCGCGCGCCAGCATGCCGGCACGGATGCGATCCTCGTGTTTTTCCATGCCGCCGCGGCGTTTCCATGCGGCCATGTCGCGGCGCAACTGGTCGGCTTCGCCGGGCGTGTAGCCGGCCGCGACCATCATCAACCGCATCACCTGTTCCTGGAACAGCGGCACGCCCAGCGTGCGTTCCAGGACGGATTTCGTTTCATCCGACGGATACGTCACCGCTTCCTCGCCGCGCCGGCGGCGCAGGTAGGGATGCACCATGTCGCCCTGGATCGGTCCTGGGCGCACGATCGCGACCTGGATCACCAGGTCGTAGAACTCCTTCGGCCTGAGTCGCGGCAGCATGCTCATCTGCGCGCGGCTCTCGATCTGGAACACGCCGATGGTGTCGGCGCGCTGGATCATTTCGTAGGTCTTCCCGTCTTCCTTCGGAATGGTGGCCAGCGTGTAATGGCCGCGACCATGCTTGCGCAACAGATCGAGACATTTGCGGATGCAAGTGAGCATGCCCAGCGCCAGGCAGTCCACCTTCAACAGGCCCATCGCATCCAGGTCGTCCTTGTCCCACTGGATGATGGTACGGTCCGGCATCGCCGCATTCTCGACCGGCACCAGTTCCGACAGCGGCGCATCCGACATCACGAAGCCGCCGACGTGCTGGCTGAGATGCCGCGGCATGTCCAGCAACTGCGCGGTGAGCGAAAGCACGCGGCGCAGCAGCGGAGAATCCGGATCGAATCCGCGCTCGCGCAGGCGCTGGTCCAGCGCGCTTCCGCCATCCCACCAGCCGACCGCGCGGCTCAACTGGTCCACCTGTTCGGGCGACAAACCCATCGCCTTGCCGACGTCGCGCGCCGCGCTCTTTCCGCGGTAGCAGATCACGGTGGCGGCCAGCGCCGCGCGCTCGCGCCCGTACTTCCCGTAGACGTACTGGATGACTTCCTCACGGCGCTCGTGCTCGAAATCCACGTCGATGTCGGGCGGCTCGTCGCGCTCGCGGCTGATGAAGCGCTCCATCAGCAGATTGCCGTGCTCCGGATCCACCGCGGTGATGCCCAGCACGTAGCACACCGCGGAATTGGCCGCCGAGCCGCGGCCCTGGCAGAGGATTCCCTGTTCGCGCGCCCAGCGCACGACGTCGTGCACGGTCAGGAAGAACGCCTCGTATTGCTTGAAGGCGATCAGTTCCAGTTCGTGCTCGATCTGCGTCCGCACCTGTGGCGGCTCGCCCTGCGGCCAGTGCTCGCGCAATCCCCTTTCGGTCAGTTCGCGCAGCCACGTCGTCGGTGTGTGGCCGTCCGGCACCAGCTCGGCGGGATAGCGGTATTGCAGCGCCTGCTTCAGGTCGAGCGTGCAGCGCGCGGCGATGCGCAATGTTTCATCCAGCAGTTCGCGCGGATACAGCGCTTCCAGTTCCGCGCGCCTGCGCAGGTGCCGCTCGCCATTCCGGAACAACACCGGCCCCGCTTCGGCGATCGTGGTGCGATGGCGGATCGCGGTCAGCGTGTGCTGCAACGGCAGTCGCGCGCGCACGTGCATGTGCACATCGCCGGCAGCGACCAGTGGCATGCCGAGTTCCGCACCGATGCGCTGCAAGCCCTGCAATCGCTTTGCATCGTCGGGTCCGCGATGCAGTTCCACCGCGAGCCACGCGCGATCCCCGAAAACGTCTTTGACCCAACGCCCGTGTTCGAGGTTGCAGCCCGTCTCGACACAAGATGAACCCCTCTCCCTCCGGGAGAGGGGCAGGGGTGAGGGTTCGGCGGAGAACGAGCCTTGTTGAGTTGTCGAATCCCCACCCGCTCGGGATTTGAGACAGGTTCCAGGGATCACTTCCGGGATCCACAACGCCAGCACGCCCGGCATGCCCGCTTCGACATCCTTGCGCGTGAGTTTGTATTCGCCCTTCTTCGATGCGCGCCGGCCTTGCGTGATCAACCGGCACAGCGCGGTATAGCCGGCCTTGTCCTCGCACAGCAGCACCAGCTTCGGGCCGTCGCGCAGCTGGATCTCCGCGCCGACGATCAATTTCATCTTCGCATCGCGCGCAGCTTCCCAGGCGCGCACGATGCCGGCCAGCGAACATTCGTCGGTGATCGCCAGCGCCTCGTAACCGCAAGCCTTGGCGCGCTCGAACAACTCGCGCGCGCTGGATGCGCCGCGGCCGAACGAGAAGTTCGACAGGCAATGCAGCTCGGCGTATCCGCCAGTATTGGCGCAGATTCCGGGGTCTGCGCTGCGCGCAGCCCCGGAATGACGACCTGCTTTCATGCGAACCGTTGTCACGCGAACCACCCGTGCAGCATCCATGGGCCGCGCTGCCCGGCCGCGCAGAAGATCCAGGCGCGCTGGCCCTGCGAGGTCTGCGCGACGTAGTAGTCGCGCCGCACCGGCTCGCCGTCCCACCAGCCGGTTTCCAGGCGTTCGGGACCGGCCAGCAATTCCGGCGCCGGCCCGCGCAGCGGGATCGGACGCTCCAGCAGCCAGGTCGGACGCGGCAGCGTTTCGCGGATGACGGCTTCGGCTTCGCGCGACTGCGCCCGCTCGGGACGCGGATCGGGCGTCTCGCGCAATCGGTAGATCGCATCGTCGCCCAGTCGCGCACGCAGGCGTTCGCGCAACTGCGTCATCGTCAATGCGTGCGCCGGACGCCGGTCGAACAGGTCGCGACCGGCCGGCACGAACGGCGGCAGTTCGTCGGCCCGCACGCGCATCGTGCGCACCGGCGCGCGCAGGCGCAGCGCCTCCAGCCGCCCGCGCGAGAATTCGAACAAGGCTTCCGGATCGCGCAGCGGTTCCAGCAGGCCGACCTGCACGCGCGTGCTGTCGCTGGCGCTCCCGCCGTCATGGGCATGTTCCAGTTCGATGATGAAACGCTGCACGCCGCCGTCGCGCCCTGAAAGATAGGCGGCGAGATCGCCGACCAGCCGGCGCAGCGGGAACAGCAGCGCGGAAAGATTTCCGACCTCCGGTTCGAATTCGACGCGCTGCGCGAAACAATCCGGTGGACGGTAGCGCGCCAGGCCATCCGGCGCGGCGCCGGTCAGGCGATCCAGCGCCTGCAGCAATGCGTTGCCGAAACGGCGGCGCAAACCATCCCGCGGCGCATCCAGCACCTGCCCGAGCGTGCGCAGGCCCATCTGCATCAAGGTCGTCGCGGTTTCATCGGGCAAGCCCGCGCGTAACGTCGGCAGGCGCGAGAGGCCCGCGCGCAAATCCTTCGATTCCAGAATCGCGCTGCCGTCGGCGTATCCGGCCAATGCGTGCGCAGCCTGCGGCGTGGGCGCCGCGGCGAGCCGATGACGGAACCCGAGCTGCATCAGGTCATCGCGTAGGCGCTGCGCCAGTTCCGGCCATGGCCCGAACAGGGATCTGCTGCGCCCGATTTCCAGCACGACCGCATCCGGCAGCAGCGCAACTTCCGAACTGTAGCGATACGCGACGGCGGCAAGGAACCGATGCGAATGCTCCATCGCCGCCGCGTCGAACGGAACCGCCTCGAAGTGCGCCAGCAACGCACGCGCGGCGGTGAGCGGCTGGCCCGCGCGCAGGCCGGCGCGCGCCGCGGCTTCGTTCACGTCCCTCAGGACGCGCGCGTGCGGCGGGCCGTCCATCAATGCCAGCGGCGCGTGCGCATCGGCGCGCCGGCGCAGCACGCCATCCAGCGCGAGATGCGGCAAAGAGATGCATGCCCACGCTACGCTCATTTCGAAAAAGCACCGTTCCACTCTTGCAAGTTTTTCGCACTTGGCAATCGGTGCGCACTTCCACAACCCCCAAAACCTTTGCTGCGCAAAGGTTTTCGCCCCCTTGACTCAAGGGGGCTGAAAATCCGGCCTGAAGGGAGCGTGTTATTGATCACAACCCTTCCAGGGAAACGCAATCGGCTGCGCGGGCACCGGGCCGCCGCGGCATTTGCGCACGCGCAGCCGCGCAGGATGCGTTTCGATCTCGATACGCAGCGCGGCCGGCGACGTCTGCACGGCATGCTTGCGATCGCGGAACACGAAGGCCAGCGCGCGGCCGCTGTCGGCGGCCACCTGCAAGCGCCGCAACTGGCGCTCGTCCACCTGCTTCGGCCAGCCCAACACCGCCGAGCAGCAACCCGCGCGCAGCGACTGTTCCATCGTCCACAGCACGCGCGGCTCGTCGGCGGCGACAATCTCGACTTTGTCCATGTCCACGCCACGCGCGCGCCAGCCGGCGACGCACGGCGCATACGGCGGCGCGACCAGCAGCACCGGGCGATCCGTCCGCGTCAGGCGCGCCAAGGTCGGCATCAGCAACCGCAGTTCGCCCACGCCATCGGCGGGGATCAGGATTTCGGTCAGCGCCGCGTCCGGCCAGCCGCCGGCGGGCAGCGCGGCGTCCAGTTCCGCCCAGCCGGTCGGCTGCGCCGGTGCGGCGACCGGCGCGGCCCGGCCCTGCCAGACCTGATTCGAAAACGCGAGCGACAACGCAACCATCAGCCCGTCCTGATCAGTCCCGCGAACAGTCCCTCGATGGCGAAGTCTTCGGTGGGATCGGGATCGATCGGCCGATAGCCCGGACTGTTGGGCAGGAGCCGGATCACGCCGTCCTTCGAATGAAGACGCTTGATCGTGAAGCGGTCGCCGCCCACGCGCGCGGCGACGACCTGGCCGTGCCGCGCCACCGGCGTGGCGTGCACACCGACCAGATCACCATCCAGGATGCCTTCGCCGCGCATCGAATCGCCGACCACCCGCACCAGATAATCGGGCTTGAGCCGGAACAGCCCGGCGGACAGCCTCACCTTCCGCTCGATGTTTGCTTCGGAATGCAGCGGCTCGCCGGCCGCGATCCGGCCGACCAGCGGCAGATCGAGCAGTTCCGGATCAACAACTTCGGGGGCTTCCCTCAGGCGGATTCCGCGCGAGCGATTCGGCGAGATCGCCAGATGACCCTTGGCTTCCAGGGCGCGCAGATGCTTGGAGACGGCACTGAGATGCGCCAGGCCGAGGCGGTTCCCGATCTCCTCCAGCGTGGGCGCCTGGCCGTTGCGTTCCAGGCACTCGCGGATGAAGGCGAGGATGGCGGACTGGCGGGAAGTGAGGTGCAGCGACATCCTTCCATTTTCACCTTTTTTGGTGAAAATGGAAGGATCGCTTTATGAGAGATACGGAACACGACATCCATGTCTTTTCCGCACCGTCCCACGGCGCGGGTTACTGTCCTTTCGGTGTAGGAGCGCGCCTGCGCGCGACAACGGAGCTCCTCGCCATGGATGGCATATCGCAAGCAGCCGTCCATGGATCGTTTCCGGCCCGCACATCCATGTGCGTGCGTTCGTCAGCGCAGCCGATGCCATTCAAGGCATCGGCCAAGCGCGCTATCTCACCCCTGCGCTTCTCGCCGGGCGCGCGCCGGCGCGAACTCGCACTCGGACGACTACGCATCCAGCTCCGTCGTCCAAGTCCGGTGCAGTCCGTCCCTGGACTGCCCGCTCGCCGGCGTGAGATGCGATTCACGCATCTCACGAAAGCCCCGGCTCGCCCCTGTGCTCGGACATCGCGCCTTGCTCCCGCTTGGCGCTGCGACGCTCCGGCGTCATGCGACGGCGCCGGAAGCTCACTTCGACACGGCCATCCATGGCCTGCATTTGGAGGGACCGGGCCGAACGCTGCAGCTTTGCAACACTCAGACTATCCCCAGCTCCAACGCCTTCAGCACCGCCCGCGTGCGGTCGCGCACCCCGAGCTTCGACAGGATATTGGAGACGTGGTTCTTGACCGTGCCTTCGGCCACGCCCAGTGAGTTGGCGATTTCCTTGTTGCTGTAGCCGCCGGACATCAGGCGCAGGATTTCGGTTTCGCGCTCGGTCAGCGGGTCGGGCTGCTCGAGGCTGGTGAACTGGTTCTGCATGCGGCCGACGCCGGCCAGCAGCCGTTGCGTGACCATCGGCGCGATCAGCGAGCCGCCGGCGGCGACGGTCTTGACCGCCTCGACCAGTTGTTCCAGCGAGACGTCCTTCAACAGGTAGCCGCGCGCGCCGGCCTTCAATCCCGCCAGCACGAGCTGGTCGTCGTCGAAGGTCGTGAGGATGATCGTCGGCGGCACCTCGCCCTGCGCGGCGAAAGTGTTGAGCACGTCCAGCCCGCTCTTGCCGGGCATGCGCATGTCCAGCAACACCACGTCCGGCTTGACCTTCGGGATGGTCTCCAGCGCCTGCGTGCCATCCATGCATTCGGCGACCACGCGGATCTCCGGCGAGAGTTCGAGGAGAGACCTGATGCCCTGTCGCACCAGATTCTGATCGTCAACCAGGCATACGGAAATCATTTGAAAACTCTCCGCATCACGGTGAGCCGGCGCAGGAGGTTCTGGTCATCAACCAGGTATACAGAAATCATCAAGAGTTCCCCGACTGGAATCGCAACGTCAGGCGACGTTTTCGATCGGTAATGATGCCTCAAGCGTAAACCCGCGATCCCGCGCGGTGTCTATCCACAAACGGCCGCCCACCTCGGCCAGGCGTTCGCGCATGCCCGCCAGCCCGTTGCCGGGTTTCAGATCCGATGCACCGCGGCCATCGTCGTGCGCCTTCAGTGCAAGCATGCCATCGGGCGTGCGTTCGAAGCGCAACCACAGGTGGCGAGCGGCGGCATGGCGCACCGCGTTGGTGACGATCTCCTGCGTGCAGCGCAGCAGCACCTGTGCACGGCGCGGATCGTCCACCGCGAAGCGCGGCGGCAGTTCCACATGCACTTTCAGCCCCGGCACGCCTTCGGTCAGGCTGCGCAGCGCGCCGGTGAGGTCGATCGCGTCATCGTCGCGCAATTCGGTGACCACCTCGCGCACGTCCGTCAGCAGTTGCTTGGCGGTGGTCTGGGCCTTGCCCACGTGCTCGGCGGCCGCCTCGTTGACGAGGTGGCTCGCCACTTCCAGGTTCAGGCTCAACGCGGTCAGGTGGTGGCCGACCAGGTCGTGCAGTTCGCGTGCGATGCGCATGCGCTCGGAGATGCGGCTGGACTCGGCCAGCAAGGCACGGGTGGCGCGCAGTTCGGAATTCAGCCGGCGCTGCTCCTCGCGCGCCTCGGCCTGCTGGCTGGCCACCATCGAGGCGATGAAGGTGATCACCGAGAAACTGAAGTACAGGCTGACCTGCAGCACCGCCTTGCCCAGGTCGAACCCCGGGAAGCTGGCGAACACGGGAATCAGCGCGAGATTCTGGATGATCAGCCAGGCCACGCCCAGCGACAGCGGCAGCAGCAGCGGCAGCACCACGCAGACCACCATCATCAGCAGCGCGGACAGGCCGCTCTGCGAAAACCAGCCGATCGCGATCGCCGCGCCGGACAGCACCAGCACGCCCAGCAGCTTGACGGTCCAGTGCCGGCGCGAGCCGATGTTGCGCGTCAGCAGCCAATAGACCAGCCCGAACACGACGTAGCAGACGGCCCACAGCAGCACGTCGGTGTGCGTGCGGACCTGCTGCTGCAACTGGCTGAATTGATCCTGTGCCTGCGAATCGTTCAGCCGCGCCAGCAGCCAGTCGTGGCTGACCAGCGGCACGCCCACGCAGGCATAGGTGAACAGGCCCGCGTAGCGCAGCAGACGGATGTGATTGAGGGGCGGTCGCGACACGCTCCGATGATAAGGCAAGCGGGCCGGGCCTGCGCGCGTGGCCGCTGCCCCGACCTGGGGCGGCTCACGCTGTGCCCACCCCGGTGTGCATGGCATAATCCAGAGATACGCATGGGCGCCCGACGCGCATGCAGATGTTTCCGGAGCAAAGATGGCGGTTGAACTCCTCGATGTCCGCGAGCGCGACCTGGATGCCGTGCTCGCCCTCAACAACAGCGCCGGTCCCGCGATCCTGCCTCTCGATGCCGCGAATGTGCGGCATTTTTTCGAGAATGCGGATTACTTCCGCGTGGCCGTGATCGACGGCGTGGTGGCCGGCTTCCTGATCGCGCTGCGCGAGGACGCCCCGCACGCCAGTTCGAACTTCCGCTGGTTCCGCCAGCGCTACGACCATTTCGTCTACATAGACCGGGTGGTGATCGGCGACCTGTATCGCGGCCACGGCCTGGGGCGGTTGTTCTACAGCGACATCCAGAGCTACGCCGAGGTGCGCGCGCCGAAGCTGGCCTGCGAGGTGTTCCTGGAACCGCGCGATGACGTCGCGATGCTGTTCCACGGTACCCGCGGCTTCAGCGAAGTCGGCCAGCAGGTGATGCCCGAGAGCGGCCGCCGCGTGTGCCTGCTGGCCAAGCCGCTGGAGTGTTTCGAATTCGTGCGCGACAACTGGCCGCGCGGCCTGCCTCCCCTGCCCTGGCTGGCCGATCGCGAGCGGCCCGCCCCCGCCGAATTGCCGCGCGCGGCCACGGGGGGCGCGTGAGCGCGGCAATCGGGACGCGCAACGACAACACGGATGTGGTCGAGCTGCGCTTCGGTCAGGTTGGCATCGCGAGCGTGCGCGTCAAGCGCGACGATGCCGCCGCGCTGCACGACGAACTCGAACGGCGCGTGCGCGCCGCACCGCAGTTGTTCGAGCGCGCGGCCGTGGTGCTGGATCTCTCGCACCTGCCGAAGCAGCCCGACGACGGCGCGGTGGACGCACTGCTGGAAGCGGTGCGCGCGGCCGGCATGCTGCCGGTCGGACTGGCGTACGGCACCAGCGAGACCGAGGCGCTGGCACGGCGCCTGGGGCTGCCGCTGATCGCCAAGTTCCGGGCGGCCTACGAACGCGAGGGCGAAACCGCTGCGCAGTCGAATGCCGCGACGGCTCGGGAGAACAGGCAGTCTTCGCAACCGGTGCGCGCGGCGGAATCCGCCAATGCTTCGCCGGTGCACGTCACCGCGCAGCATCACTCGCAGCCGGTACGCACCGGCCAGCAGGTCTATGCGCGCGGACGCGACCTGGTGATCGTGGCGCCGGTCGCCAACGGTGCGGAAGTGCTGGCCGATGGCAACGTACATGTTTATGGGCCCTTGCGCGGCCGCGCATTCGCGGGCGCGCTGGGCGACGAAAACGCGCGCATCTACTGCAGCGAATTCCGCGCCGAACTGGTGTCCATCGCTGGCCAGTATCGCGTATTCGAGGAAATCCCAGCGCAGTACGAGGGACGCGCCGTGCAGATCTTCCTGCAGGGCGAAAAGCTGCGCATCGAGAAACTTTAACCACAGGGCAACCTCATCGGAGATTCACCCTTGAGCGAAATCATCGTCGTCACATCGGGCAAGGGCGGCGTGGGCAAGACCACCACGTCCGCCTCGCTCGCCACCGGCCTCGCCCAGCGCGGCCACAAGGTCGCGGTCATCGACTTCGACGTCGGCCTGCGCAACCTCGACCTGATCATGGGCTGCGAGCGGCGCGTGGTCTACGACTTCGTCAACGTGATCCACAACGAAGCAACACTCAAGCAGGCGCTGATCCGCGACAAGCGCCACGACAATCTTTACGTGCTGGCCGCGTCGCAGACGCGCGACAAGGATGCGCTGACCCAGGAAGGCGTCGAACGCGTGCTGGATGAACTGGCGAAGGACGGCTTCGATTACGTTGTCTGCGATTCGCCGGCCGGCATCGAGAAAGGCGCGCACCTGGCGATGTACTTCGCCGACCGCGCCGTAGTGGTGGTGAATCCGGAAGTCTCTTCCGTGCGCGACTCCGACCGCATCCTCGGCCTGCTTTCCTCGAAGACCCGCCGCGCCGAGCGTGGCGACGGCGCGATGCCGCAGCATCTGCTGCTGACACGCTACAACCCGGTGCGGGTGGAAGCCGGCGAGATGATGAGCGTCAAGGACGTCGAGGAGATCCTCGGCATTCCCGTATTGGGCGTGATCCCGGAATCGGAGAACGTGCTGGCCGCGTCCAACGCAGGCGTGCCGGTCATCCACGACGCCGGTTCGATCGCGGGGCAGGCCTATGCCGATGCCGTCGCGCGGCTGCTCGGCGAAGAGGTCGCGTTGCGCTTCATCGACGCGCCGAAGAAAGGCCTCTTCAAGCGCATGTTCGGAACCTGAGGAGTGCGCACATGAGTCTTCTCGATTTCCTGCGTGCGCGCCCGAAGAACACCGCGAACATCGCGCGCGAGCGCCTGCGCATCATCGTGGCGCAGGAACGCGCCAATCGCGGCGCACCCGACTACCTGCCGCTGCTGCGCGGCGAATTGCTGGCGGTGATCCGCAAGTACGTCAACGTGGACCCGGATGCGGTGCAGATCAATCTGGAGCGCGACGGCGGGCACGAGGTGCTGGAGCTGTCGGTGGCGCTGCCGGAGGGTCCGGCCAAGGCGGCCGGCGGCGCGTGAGTCGTTGCCGTGGTCGTGATGGTCGTGATGGTCGTGAGTCGTGAGTCGTGAGTCGTGAGTCGTGAGTCGTGAGTCGTGAGTCGTGAGTCGTGAGTCGGAAGAGCGTACCCACCCTGTCATTCCGGGGCCATTCGCGATGAATCGCGAATGGAACCCGGAATCTGCTCTTCAAGCATCGCTCACGACAGCAGATTCCGGATCGCCGCTGCGCGGCGTCCGGAATGACGACGAGGGGGCATCAAACGCTGAACAAGCACAAGACGTCCTGCGCCTCGCAGATATCGGCTTCGATGCGTGCGTCGCATTTCTCGCGCAGCACGGCCTTGAATTGATCCCCGTCGAAGACGGCGCGCCGATCCCCGGCAGCTACTGGGGCGAGTGCGAGGCCGGCGTTATCGGTTCCAGCGTGTACGCGCGCGCGGACACTCCCGTGCATTCGCTGCTGCACGAAGCCTGCCACCTGCTGGTGCTCGATCCCCGGCGCCGTGCCGCGGTGCACACCGATGCGTCTGATTCGATCGCGGAAGAGGACGCGACCTGCTATCTGCAGATCGTGCTGGCCGACGCCCTCCCCGGCTTCGGCCGCGAACGCGCACTGGCCGACATGGATGCGTGGGGCTACTCATTCCGGCTCGGCTCCGCGCGCGTGTGGTTCGAGCAGGACGCAGAGGATGCGCGCGCGTTTCTGGAGGCGCGTGGATTGCTGCCCTCTTCTCCCTCTGTCCCGTGCGCTCTCGGCTCGGGAGAGAGAACAGGTGAGGGGTAGCCCCGGAACGTCGCCTCGGCTCGTCGCAAGCGCCCAATCCCTCACCAGCGC
>DASSFA010000237.1:0-10966 GCA_035694895.1 Rhodanobacteraceae bacterium
TTCGACCAGGAACAGTTCGGTGCGCGCGGGATCACTCGATGCGCAATCGGCCAGCTTGCCGGGCAAGGCCGGGCCTTGCGTGATCTTCTTGCGCACGACTTGCTTGGCCGCTTTCAGGCGCGCCGAGGCACGTTCGATCGCAAGCTGCGCGATCGCTTCGCCCGCGGCGACGTGCTGGTTCAGCCACAGCGAGAACGCATCGTGCGTGGCGTTCTCGACCATCGCCGCCGCGTCGCGCGAACTCAATCGCTCCTTGGTCTGCCCGGCGAATTGCGGATCGCGCATCTTCACCGAGAGCACGAACGCAAGCCGCTCCCACACGTCTTCCGGCGCCAGCTTGATGCCGCGCGGAAGCAGGTTGCGCAGGTCGCAGAACTCGCGCAGCGCATTGGTGAGGCCCGAACGCAAGCCGTTGACGTGGGTGCCGCCCTGCACGGTCGGGATCAGGTTGACATAGCTTTCCTGCACCAGTTCGCCGTCCGGCACCCAGGCGAAGGCGACATCCAACCCGCCGCTGTCGCGTTGCAGGTGCTGCACGAACAAATCGGATGGGAGGCAGGGCGCGCCCTGCAATTCGGATTTCAGGTAGTCGGCAAGGCCGTCCTCGTAACGCCATTCCAGCTGCTCGCCGGACGCCTCGTCGAGTAGTCGAACCGTAAGGCCCGCGCACAGCACCGCCTTGGCGCGCAGCAGGTGTTTCAGTTTCGGCAGCGAAACCTTGGGTGAGTCGAAATACTTCGGGTCGGGCAGGAAGCGCAGGGTGGTGCCGGTACGCTTCTTCGGCACTTCACCCAGCGTTTCCAGTTTGCCCAGCGGCTCGCCGTGCGCGAAGCGCATGCGGTACTCGTGGCCTTCGCGGCGGATCGTCACTTCCAGATGCGAGGACAACGCATTCACCACCGACACGCCCACGCCGTGCAGGCCGCCGGCGAACGCGTAATTGCGGTCGGAGAATTTTCCGCCCGCGTGCAGGCGGGTGAGGATCAGCTCGACGCCGCTGACGCCCTGCTCGGGGTGGATGTCCACCGGCATGCCGCGACCGTCGTCGCTCACTTCGACCGAGCCGTCGGCATGCACGACCACGTCCACCGTGGTCGCGAAACCGGCCAGCGCCTCGTCCACCGAGTTGTCCACGACCTCCTGCACCAGGTGGTTCGGGCGCGTGGTGTCGGTGTACATGCCGGGCCGGCGGCGCACCGGCTCGAGGCCGGTCAGCACTTCGATGTCGGCGGCGTTGTAGCGGGTGGATGGCGACATGGATGGGGTTCGAATCGGGTATCAGGCCAGCCGTGCAGGATGGCGAAGCTCGGGAGAACGGTCAATGCGTTGCCGCCGGACACGGTGCGCAATGGCTTTCAAGCCGACCTGAATTCGGTTCAGCTTCCGGTGTGCCAGCCGCGCGGATGATTTCTTTGCGCCAACGAGGGGGCGCGTCAATCCAAAACACTCCAGGAGTAAAAACCATGCGCAAGCTCATCCTCCCGGCGTTGATCGCCGTGGCTTTCTCCGTGCCTGCCTTCGCCCAGGACACCAGCGCGCCGGCCGCGGCTTCCACCGCAGCGACCGCCACTTCGTCCAGCATGTCCCAGCAGGGCACCATGGAGCACAAGAGCACCAAGCACCACAGCAAGCATCACCGTCATCATCATGCCAAGAAGGCTGCTGCCGCGTCCTCCAGCGCGCCGGCTTCCACTTCCACGAGCGGCAAGTAATTCCTTTCCGGTTTCACTGCGGATCTGAACGCCCCGGGCTCCCGGGGCGTTTTTTTGTGCTGCCATGGAAGGCCGCTGGGTGCAGACCCAAGCTGTACCAAATGTAAAACCCGAGGCGCCGGATTCAGCGCCGGTTTGCGTCAGGTGATCACGATGGACTCCGCGAATGAGAGGGGACGTTCGCCCACTCATCCCAAAGGAGGCTCATCATGCGCAAGCTCATTCTTCCTGCCCTGGTCGGCGCGGCATTTGCGTTGCCCGCGTTCGCGCAGGTCAACATCGGCGGCACGGTCGGTGGTGCCATGGGCGCGACCAATCGCATGCAGGTCGGCGCACCCCTCGGCTCGGTCGGTGCGCAGAACGGCATCGGAGGTTCGCTCCATTCCGGCGCCAACCTGACATCGCCGCCGGTCGGCAATACCGTTTCCTCTGCGGCGCAGAACGTCGGCAACGTGGCGAGCTCCGCCGCGCAGCAGGCCGATGACACCGCCGGACGCGCTCCGCAGGCAGTTTCCTCCGGCGTCAGTGCCGGCGCGGACCAGGCCACGCAGGCGCAAGGCGTGGTATCCAGCGATGTTCAGGATGACGTGTCCGGCACCGCCAATGCCGGCGTCGGCGCGCAGACCGATACGCACGGCAGCGCGGTGCGCAGTGCGGCCCGGAATGCGCAGACGGCGGGCGGCCAGGTCGGCAGCACGGTCCGCGGGACCGCACGCCAGAACGCGCAGGGCGCCGCCAATGCCAGCCAGAACGCGATCAACAGCGTCAACGGCAATGCCGGCCAGGCGTCCGCGAATTCGGAGCTTGGTGTCGGTGCCAGCGGCGGCGCTTCGGCAGGCGGCACCAATGCCTCGGTGGGCGCTTCCGCGAATACCAATGCGAATGCGGGTGCGACGACCGGGACGCGTTCGGGCACGAGGACGCACGAGCATCATCGCAGGCACCATCCCGCGTCCTCCACCTCCGATGGCGGCGGGAAGAGCAGGCAATAATGAATTGTGGACAGATGTCTTCGGAAAGCCCCGTTCGCGGGGCTTTCTTTTTTTCCGGCGCGGTGTTCGCCTGCGATCTTCCGGATTACGAGAGCGGCGCGCAGCGCGCCTCCAGCCATGCGCGATCGCCAGCATCGTCCAGCAGCGGCGCGAGCTGCTCGCGCACCCGCGCGTGGTAGGCGTCGAGCCAGGCGATCTCGGCCGGTTCCAGCAGATAAGGTTCCAGCAGGCGGGTGTCTATAGGGCACAAGGTGAGCGTTTCGAAGGCGAGGAAGTCGCCGAACTCGCCGGCTCCAGCGGAAATCGTCGCGACCAGGTTCTCGATGCGAACGCCGTGTCTGCCCGGCTTGTAGATGCCCGGTTCAATGGACGTGATCATGCCGACGTCGAGCGCTTCCAGATGCGAAGCGGAACGCGGCGGCCGGATCGCCTGCGGGCCCTCGTGCACGTTCAGGCAATAGCCGACCCCGTGACCGGTGCCGTGGCCGTAGTCCACGCCGGAGGCCCAGATCGGCGCGCGCGCCAGCGCGTCCAGTTGCTGGCCGGAAGTGCCGCGCGGGAATTTCGCGCGCGACAGCGCGATCACCCCTTTCAGCACGAGGGTGACGTCGCGTCGCTGTTCATCCGTGACCTCGCCGAGCGCCCAGATGCGCGTGATGTCGGTGGTGCCGCCGAGGTACTGGCCGCCCGAATCGATCAACAGCATGCCGCGTGCGCGCAGCGGTGAATGATGCTCCGGCGTGGCGCGGTAGTGCGGAAGCGCGCCGTTGGCTTCGTAGCCCGCGATGGTCGAGAAACTTTCGCTGACGAAACCCGGTTGCCGCGAACGCAGCTCGCGCAGTTTTTGATCCACGTCAAGCTCGGTCAGGTGCTCGCCGCGCGCGAGCGCCGCTTCCAGCCAGCGTGCCCCGCGCACCAGCGCCGCGCCGTCGTGGCGCATCGTTTCGCGCACGTGCGCCAGTTCGGCTTCGTTCTTGCGGGCCTTCAACACGGTGATCGGGCCCGTTGCCTCGAGCATTTCGACTTTCGCCGGGATCGCCTGGGCGACCTGCAGGCAGACATGCTGAGGGTCGAGCAGCAGTTTTGAATCGGGCGGCAGGGAGGCGAGCGCGTCGCGCACTTCCGGATAGTGCCGTACTTCAAATCCCTCGCTGTGCAATCGTGCGCCCAGGTCCGCCCCGATCTTCTTTCGATCCACGAACAACGTCGCCCGCTGCGCATCCATCAACACATGCGCGAGGAAAACCGGGTTGTATTCGATATCCGAACCGCGCAGGTTGGCGAGCCAGGCGATTTCGTCGAGCGCGGAAACGAGGTGGTGCGTCGCGCCGCGCTCGCGCATCGCCTTGCGCACGGCGCCAAGTTTTTCCGCGCGCGTACGGATCGCGTATTCGATGGGATGTTCGAAGACCGGCGCTTCCGGCAAGCCGGGGCGATCACTCCAGACGGCGCCGGGCAGATCCTCGCCGATCAGTTCCGCGCCGCACTCGTCCAGCGCCCGGCGCAGCGCACGCGCGCCGTTGAGCGAAAGCATGTCCGCCGCGCAGGCCACGCGCTCGCCCGCGTGCATGTGTTCGCGCAGCCATTGCTGGTGTTCGGGCGTGTGCGGCACGCTGAGTTTCATCAGCTCGATGCCGCTGCCGGCCAGTTCGCGTTCCGCCTGTTCGAAGTAGCGCGAATCCGTCCACAATCCGGCGAATTCCGCCCCGACCAGCAAGGTGCCCGCCGAGCCGGTGAAGCCGGACAACCACTCGCGCACCATCCAGCGCGCCGGCAGGTATTCGGACAGGTGGGGGTCGGCGGTGGGAACCAGGCAGAATGCGACGTCGCGCTCGCGCATGGCGGCGCGCAGTGCGGCGAGACGGGCGGGGATGGGCGAATTCATCCCCTGATGCTAGCAAGGCCAAGGGCGGCATGCGGACGTGAACCGCAGCGGGCTGTGGCTTCCTCCGACCCGTCTCCCGTCTCCCGGTTCAACATGTAGAATGCGGCTTTCCGGAAGCGGTCTTTCCATGACTCCCCTGATTTTCGTCACCGGCGGCGTGGTGTCCTCCCTCGGCAAGGGCATCGCGTCGGCCTCGCTCGCGTCCATCCTCGAGGCGCGCGGGCTCAACGTCACGTTGATGAAGCTGGATCCCTACATCAACGTGGATCCCGGCACCATGAGTCCGTTCCAGCACGGCGAGGTGTACGTCACCGACGACGGCGCCGAAACCGACCTGGACCTCGGCCACTACGAGCGTTTCGTTCGCACGCGGCTGTCGGGCAAGAACTCGATCACCACCGGCAAGATCTACGAAGCCGTGATCCGCAAGGAGCGCCGCGGCGACTATCTCGGCGCGACCGTGCAGGTGATCCCGCACATCACCGACCAGATCAAGCACACCATCGAGGAAGCCACGCGCGGTTTCGACGTGGCGTTGGTCGAGATCGGCGGCACCGTCGGCGATATCGAGTCGCAGCCGTTCCTGGAAGCGGCGCGCCAGTTGCGCATCGAGCACGGCCCCGACAAGGTGCTGTTCCTGAATCTCACGATGTTGCCGTACATCCGTGCCGCCGGAGAGATCAAGAACAAGCCGACCCAGCACTCGGTGAAGGAACTGCGCGCACTGGGTATCCAGCCGGACATCCTGCTGTGCCGCTGCGAGGAGCCGCTGCCCGAAGGCGAGCGCCGCAAGATCGCGCTGTTCACCAACGTGCCGGAGAACGCGGTCATCACCGCGATCGACGTGGACGTGATCTACAAGCTGCCGCTGTGGCTGCATTCCCAGAAGCTGGACCAGATCGTGGTCGAGCGCCTGCGGCTCGATGCCAAACCCACCGACCTGTCGCAGTGGAAGCGCACGGTGGAGGCGGTCGAGCATCCGAAAGATGAAGTGCGCATCGCGATCGTCGGCAAGTACGTCGAGCACAAGGATGCCTACAAGTCGCTCGGCGAGGCGCTGAAACACGGCGGCATCCACAACAACGCGCGCGTGCAGCTCGACTGGCTGGATTCGGAAGAGATCGAGGCGCGCGGCGCGGCCGAGGTGCTCAAGGATGCCGACGCGATCCTGGTGCCTGGCGGCTTCGGCAAGCGTGGTTTCGAGGGCAAGATCCAGGCCGCGCGGTATGCGCGCGAGAACGGCGTGCCTTACTTCGGTATCTGCTACGGCATGCATGCTGCGACAGTCGAATTCGCGCGCGACGTGGCGGGTCTGGCCGGCGCCGGTTCGACCGAGAACGACCGCCACGCAGCGGAACCGGTGATCGCGCTGATCACCGAGTGGACGCAGGGCGAGGGTGACGTGCAGCGACGCGATGAATCCTCCGATCTCGGCGGCACCATGCGCCTCGGCGCGCAGGAATGCCATCTGAAGGCCGGCACGATCTCGCGCGAGCTGTACGGACAGGACACGATCCGCGAACGCCATCGCCACCGCTTCGAATTCAACAACCGCTATCGCGAGCGCTTCGAGAAGCTCGGGCTGGTGATCGCCGGTGTGTCCAACGACGACCTGGTCGAGATCATCGAACTGCCGCAGCAGCAGCATCCGTGGTTCCTGGCCTGCCAGTTCCATCCGGAGTTCACGTCCACGCCGCGCGAGGGGCATCCGCTGTTCTCCGGATTCGTGCGCGCCGCACGCGAGTTCAAGGCGATGCGCGAAGCGCCGCGGTTGGCCGCTGTTGCCGTCCCTGGCACTGGATCCCGGCCAATCCATGGCCGGGATGACGATGAAAGGGCAGCGCACGCATGAATCTGTGCGGCTTCGAAGTCGGCTTGGACAAGCCGTTTTTTTTGATTGCGGGCCCGTGCGTGGTCGAGTCGCAGCAGCTGCAGCTCGACACCGCAGGCACGCTCAAGGAAATCACGACACGGCTCGGCATCCCCTTCATCTTCAAGTCCAGCTTCGACAAGGCCAACCGCACGTCCATCAGAGGATTCCGCGGGCTCGGGAAGGAAGAAGGGTTGCGCATCCTCTCCGAAGTGAAGAAGCAGATCGGCGTGCCGGTGCTGACCGACGTGCACGAATACACGCCGCTGGATGAGGTCACCTCGGTGGTGGATGTGCTGCAGACGCCGGCGTTCCTGTGCCGGCAAACCGATTTCATCCGCAACGTGTGCAGCGCGGGCAAGCCGGTGAACATCAAGAAAGGCCAGTTTCTGTCGCCGTGGGACATGAAGAACGTGGTGGAGAAGGCGCGCTCCACCGGCAACGAACAGATCATGGTCTGCGAGCGCGGTGCGAGCTTCGGCTACAACAATCTTGTCTCCGACATGCGCTCGCTCGCCGTGATGCGCGAGACGAATTGCCCGGTGGTGTTCGACGCCACGCACTCGGTGCAGTTGCCGGGCGGGCAGGGCAGCAAGTCCGGCGGCCAGCGCGAGTTCGTGCCGGTGCTGGCGCGCGCCGCGGTCGCGGTCGGCGTCAGCGGCCTGTTCATGGAAACCCACCCCGATCCTGACAAGGCCTTGTCGGATGGTCCGAATGCGTGGCCGCTGGGGAAGATGGAAGCGTTGTTGCGGGTTTTGAAAGAATTGGACGCTGTGGCGAAGCGAGAGGCGAGGGATGAGTAGCGAGGGCGCAACTTCGCGCACCGCGCCGAGCTGGGAGTCCTCGCAGAGCTTCGACAAAGCGCCCTCTCTACTCGCCCCTAATTCCTTCATCCGGACATTTCTCGAGCAGAAAACTCAATGGCAATGAGCACCGAAATCCGCACCATCCACGCCCGCGAAATCCTCGACAGCCGCGGCAATCCCACGCTCGAAGCCGAAGTCAGGCTCGCCGACGGTTCCTTCGGCCGCGCGGCGGTGCCGAGCGGCGCGTCCACCGGCACGCGCGAGGCGGTCGAACTGCGCGACGGCGACAAGGCGCGCTACGGCGGCAAGGGCGTGAAGAAGGCGGTCGCGAACGTGAACACCACAATCGCGGACGCGCTGCGCGGCTTCGATGCGGCGGACCAGAAGGGGCTGGACGACAGGCTGATCGCGCTGGACGGCACGCCGAACAAGTCGAAGCTGGGCGCCAATGCCATCCTCGGCGTTTCGATGGCCGCCGCGCACGCGGTCGCTGCATCAGGCAAGCAACCGTTGTGGCAATACCTCTTGACCATGGATGCCTCTGCTGCCGTCCCTGGCGATACCTCGTCTGCTTCGGAAGCCCCCGCCCAGCCATCCATGGCTGTGCGCTCGCAGGCGCAGCCGTTGCCGAGTAGGCAACGGCTGAACGCGCCTGCTCTCCCCGTGCCCATGATGAACATCGTCAATGGCGGTGCGCACGCCGACAACAACGTGGACGTTCAGGAGTTCATGATCCTGCCGGTGGGCGCGCCGAGTTTTTCGGAAGCGCTGCGCGCGGGGGCGGAAATCTTCCACGCGCTGAAAGCGGTGCTGAAAACGAAGGGCCTGAACACCGCGGTCGGCGACGAAGGCGGTTTCGCGCCGAACCTGCGTTCCAACATCGAGGCGCTGGATACCATCGCCGAAGCGGTGAACAAGGCAGGCTACAAGGTCGGCGGCGACATCATGCTGGGCCTGGACGTCGCCAGCTCCGAGTTCTTCAAGGCCGGCAAATACGACCTGGAAGGCGAGGGCAAGCAATACGCGCCGGAGCAGTTCGTCGAACTTCTTGCCGGCTGGGTGAAGCAGTATCCGATCATCACCGTCGAGGACGGCATGGCCGAAGGCGACTGGGACGGCTGGAAGCTGCTTACCGACAAGCTCGGCAAGCAGGTGCAACTGGTCGGCGACGACCTGTTCGTCACCAACCCGGCGATCTTCCGCGAAGGCATCGAAAAGCACATCGCCAACGCGATCCTGATCAAGGTCAACCAGATCGGCACGCTCAGCGAGACGCTGGAAGCGATCGCGATGGCCGACAGGGCGAAGTACGCGGCCGTGGTGTCGCACCGTTCCGGTGAAACCGAGGACACGACGATCGCCGACCTCGCCGTGGCCACGACCGCCACGCAGATCAAGACCGGCTCGTTGTGCCGCACCGATCGCGTCGCCAAGTACAACCAGTTGCTGCGGATCGAGGAACAGCTCGGCAGGGATGCACGCTACGCCGGACGTGCGGCGTTTCCCAACCTGCCGGCCTTCGCGGGCTGACTGCGCGAGGCGATCGCATGCTGCGCTGGATCGCGGTGATCCTGATCGTGCTGCTGGTCGCCTTGCAGGTGAAGCTTTGGCTCGGCGAGGGCGGCATGCGCGACCTGCACGCGTTGCGCGCGCGCGTGGCGGCGCAGCAGGCCGACAACACGAAACTGAAGCAGCGCAACCAGGCGCTCTCGGCCGAGGTGCAGGACTTGAAGCACGGCCAGCAGGCGGTCGAGGCGCGCGCGCGGTCGGAACTCGGTCTGATCAAGCCGGGAGAAACGTTTTACCAGGTGGTCACGCCCGCGCCGGGCGCGTCGGCGCCGCAACCGGAATCCGATCGTGGCCACTGAGACGAGCCCCCTGTGGTGCGTGGTGCCTGCCGCCGGGCGCGGCACGCGGTTCGGTGGCGCGGTGCCGAAGCAGTACCTGCCGCTGGCCGGGCGGCCGCTGATCCTGCACACGCTGGAACGGCTCGCGGCGCATCCGCGCATAGGGGGGCTGATGGTGGTGCTCGCGGCCAAGGATCCGTTGTGGCCGAAACTCGCCAGCGTGAACGGCAAGCCCGTGCTCACCGCGACCGGCGGTTCCGAACGCGGTGATTCCGTGCTGGCCGGTTTGCGCGCGTTGCCCGATTCGGTGACCGAGGCGGACTTCGTGCTGGTGCACGATGCCGCACGCCCGTGCGTACGTTATGAAGACCTGGGCCGTTTGATCACGGCAGGGACCCAGGCCGGTGGCGCATTGCTGGCCGCGCCGCTGCGCGATACGTTGAAACGCAGCGACGGCACCGGCCGCAGCGTGACCACCGAATCGCGTGAGGCGCGTTGGCGTGCCCTCACGCCGCAGATGTTCCGCCGCGGCGAGTTGATGCTGGCGCTGGAGCGCGCACGCGCGAAGGGCGTCCTGGTTACCGATGAAGCCATGGCGATGGAACGCATCGGCATCCTGCCCCTGCTGGTCGAAGGCGCCGAGGACAACATCAAGGTCACCACGCCCTCGGACCTGAGGCTCGCCGAATTCCTGCTGGAGAAGACCGCGTGACGCGCATCGGCCAGGGCTTCGACGTGCACGCCTTCGGCCCCGGCGACCACGTGATGCTGGGCGGAGTGCGCATTCCGCACACCCGGGGGCTGATCGCGCATTCGGATGGTGATGTCGCCGTGCATGCATTGTGCGACGCCTTGCTCGGCGCACTCGCGCTGGGTGACATCGGCAGGCATTTCCCGGACAGCGATCCGCGCTGGAGGGGTGCCGACAGCCTGCAGTTGCTCGCGCATTGCATGGAGCTGGTGCGCGAGCGTGGTCATGCACTCGGCAACGCCGACATCACGGTGATCTGCGAGAAACCCAGGCTCGCGCCGCACGTCGAGGCGATGCGTGCGCGGATCGCTTCGGCGATGCGGTGCGGCGTGGATGCGATCAGCGTCAAGGCAACCACCACCGAGAAACTCGGCTTCGCCGGACGTGGCGAAGGCATCGCGGCGATGGCGGTGGTGCTGCTGCAAGGCTCTCCATAGAAGCCTGCTTGCAGGCGATCACGGAGCTCTTGGTCATGGATGGCGCCTTGTCGCGAGCGAGCTCGCTCATACAAAGAGCGTTAGCGCACCTTGCGCAGCAACACCACCGTCGCTCCCGTTCCTCCCTGCGCCGGGCGTGCGGAAGCGAAGGCCAGCACGTCTTCGCGCCGCCGCAGTACGCGATCGGTCATGCGCTTCAATACAGGTCCCGCGCTGCCGGAGCGCAAGCCCTTGCCATGTACGATGCGCACGCAGGTGATCCCGCGCCGGCGGCAGTCGGCGAGGAAGTCGCCCAGTGTCGCGCGCGCCGCCCGCTCGTCCATCTGGTGCAGGTCGATCTCGTCGCCGATGCTGAAGTGACCGCGCCGCAGCCGCTTCAGCAGTTGCGGTGAATGGCCTTCGCGCAGGTACAGCAGCTCCTCGCCGACTTCGTGCGCCGCCGGGTCGATGGCCGACTCCAGCAGTTCGTTGCGCACCGCGGCCTCGTCACGCTCGAACATCGCCGGATGCGGCGCCGGCGGTGTTCGCGCGTGCCCGGGCTCGGGCTTCGGTGCGAGCGGCCGGATATCGCCGATCGCCTCGCGGAACAGGCGCGCGTCTTCGTCGCTGACCTGTTCCGGTTCGATTTTGCGCTTGCGGGGCATGTGACGGTTCCGTTTGCGCCGA
>DASSFA010000238.1:0-4663 GCA_035694895.1 Rhodanobacteraceae bacterium
TGCCCGGCGATGGTCGGCGCGGTCAGCAGGGTCGAGAGCGGCAGGTTCACGCCGGTCAATTCCTGTGCGCGCTGGAACACGCGCACGGCCAGCAGCGAATCGCCGCCCAGGTCGAAGAAATTGTCGTCCAGCCGGATGTCCCGCACGCGCAGCAGATCGCGCCACAACTGCAGGAATACGTGCTCCAGGTCATGCGCGCGTTCCGGTTCGTTATCGGGCGCCTCGGTGAAACCGGCGATGTCGCGCGGCATCGGCAAGGCCTTGCGGTCGATCTTGCCGTTCGGGGTCTTCGGCAGCGCGTCCAGCAGCTCGATGCGTTGCGGCAACATGTAAACCGGCAGGCTGGCGCGCAACCGCTCGCGCAGCTTCGCCACGTCGGTCGCACCGGCGACGTACAGCACCAGCCGCTTGTCGGACGCACTGAATTCGCGCGCGACCGCGGCGGCCTCGCGCACGCCGGGCGCGGCCAGCGCGACCGCTTCGATGTCGCCAGGCTCGATGCGGTATCCCCGCAGTTTGATCTGGTCGTCGCCACGACCGAGGAAATGCAGCACGCCTTCGCGCAACGTGCCCAGGTCGCCGGTGCGGTACATGCGTGCCTGTGGATCGGCGCTGCCCCGGTCCGCCACGAAGGGATTTGGCAGGAAGCGTTCGGCCGTCAGTTCGGGCCGGCCCTGATAACCATCCGCCACGCCGGCGCCGCCGATCCAGATTTCGCCGGTCACGCCGGGCGGCACCGGCTGGCCGCGTGCATCCAGCACGTAGATCTGCGTATTGGCGATCGGCGTGCCGAGCGGCAGCGGGCCGCTGCCGTGCTCGACCCGCGAGGCAGTGGACCAGATGGTGGTTTCGGTAGGACCGTACAGGTTCCACATCTCGCGGCAGCGCGGCAGCGCGGCCTCGGCCAGATCGCGCGGCAACGGTTCGCCGCCGACCAGCAGCTTCAAGCCGCGGATGCCTTCGATGCGCCCGCCGTCGAGCAGCAGGCGGAGGAGCGAGGGCGTGGTCTGCAACATCGTGACGCCGCGCTCGCGGATCAACTGCATGAGGCCGTCCGGGTCCGAGAGCAGGCGCTCGCCGGCGAGCACGACGCGCGCGCCGACCGTGAGCGGCAGGTACAGCTCCAACCCGGCGATGTCGAACGAGAGCGTCGTCACGGCGCACAGCACGTCTCCGGCCTCGATCCCCGGGCGCTCGGCCATGCCGGTCAGGAAATTCACGAGATTGCGGTGCAGGATGCGCACGCCTTTCGGCTGGCCGGTGGAGCCGGAGGTGTAAAGCACGTAAGCCAGATCGTCGCCGCCTAGCTTGGGCAGCGCCTTGCGCGTCAGGCGACGGCGTGCGGGCAGATGATCCAGCGCCAGCAGCACACGTCCGTGTGCCACCACGGCCGGCGTGCTTTCTTCGCTCAGCACCACAACATGCCGCAGCCCCGAGTGGCTCGCCATGTAGCGCAAGCGTTCGGCCGGGAATGTCGGATCCAGCGGCACGTAAGCCGCGCCGCTCTTCATGATGCCCAGCAGCGCCGGCAGCAACTCGATGCCACGCTGCACGCACACGCCGACCAGTTCGCCGCGACGCACGCCGCGCGACAGCAGCGCGCGCGCGATCGTGTCCGAGCGCCGTTCCAGTTGTGCGTAGGTGAGCGTACCGTCGTCGCATTGCAGCGCCATGCTTTCCGGCGTGCGCATGGCCTGCGCGCCGACCAGCGAAACCAGGCTCGCACCGCGATCGTAGTCGCGCGCGGTGGCATTCCAGCCGTGCAGCACCTGCAGTCGCGCGCTCGCGGTGAGCAGCGGCAGCGCGGCCACCGCGGTATCGCCGTGTTCCAGCGCGGCGCCGAGCAGTGTTTCGTAATGCGAGATCCAGCGGCGGATCGTGGCATCGTCGAAATACGCCGTGCGGTAATGCAGGTCCAGCGACAGCCCGCCGTCGCTTTCATACAGATTGAAGAAAAGTTCCGGGAACAGCGCGGCGCGTTCGCAATCGCGCACACTGTGATGCAGCTTGTCGAATGCGCGCGTGGACATGCGCGGATTCAGGCTGAACACCACTTCCGCGAGCCGCGGGCGCTCGCCCGCGGGCAGATCCAGCGCGCGCAGCACCGTGTACAGGGTGAGGTCCTGGTTTTCGCCGGCATCCAGCAGCTCGCGGTGCATCGCGAAGGCGAGATGTTCGAAACTCTGTTCGTCTTCGACGCTCACGCGCAGCGGCAGCGTGTTCACGCAATCGCCGATCAACCCGCGCCTGCCGGTCAACACCTGGCCCGCGAACGGAACGCCGATGGTGAGGTCGTGCTGGCCGGACAGCCGCGAAAGCAGCGCGCTCAATCCCGCGAGCAGCAGGCTGTAGAAGGTAATGCCCTGCTCCTTCGCGCGCGCGCGCAGGGCGCTGACCAGCTCCGGCGCGAAATCGTGGCGCGCGGTCGCCGCGGCGAAATCCATTTCGCCCGCCTGCGAGCGCGGGCGATCGGTCGGCAGTGCCAGCGGCTCGGGCAGGGTCGCATAACGGTTGCGCCAGAACTCGACCTGCCGATCGCTGCGCCGGCGCTCGGCTTCGGTGCGCACGTAGTCGCACCAGGACTCGGGTGGATCGAGCGCCGGCTTCCCGCCGACGACGAATGCGTTGTACGCCTGCGCCAGTTCGTCCAGCAGCACCGCTTCCGACCAGCCGTCCAGCACAAGATGGTGCACCACGATCAGCAATGCATGCCGCTGCGGCGCCAACCGCAGCAATTGGGTGCGGATCAGCGGCGCATGCTGCAGATCGAAGGGTTGCCGCGAGGCACTTCTGCAATGCTCGGCCAGGCGTTGCTCGGCATCCTCACCGGACATGTCGATGAATTGCATCGGCGGCGGCGCCGACACGCCGGTGCGCTGAACGCTTCCATCCGCGGCGAAGGACAGCGTGAATGCCTCGTGCCGGCCGATCACCCAATGCAGGGCGTCTTCCAGAGCATTGCGTTGCAGCGGGCCTTCCAGGTTCAGCAGGAACGATTCGTTGTAGCAGAGCTCGGAAATGCCGCCGTACTGGCCGGCCAGCCACTTCTCCATTTGCGAATCGGTCAACTTCAGCTCGACCGGTTGTGGCGGTTCGGGATCGTGCGTGGCGCCTTCGCGTTCGCCCAGCGCGCGCCGCAATTCGGCCTGCTGCTCCAACAGCACCTGCTGGTTGTGCAGCAGTTGCAGAAGCAGCGGTTCCTGTCCTGCCGGCATGCTCGCGGTTCCGACTGCCGCGCTTTCTATCGCACTCTCGACCGTTGCCACCTGGGGCGTGGGCGGCTCCTCTTCCGGCAGCGCGCGATCCAGCATTGCCGCGAGTTTCTCGATGCTGTCGAGGTCTTCCAGCAGACGGCGGAATTTCAGCGGCACGCCGAAGTGGCGCTCCACTTCCAGCGCCGCCTGCGTCAGCGCCAGCGAATCCAGGCCCAGGTCGAGCAGGCGCGAACCGAGCTGGCTGTCGCCGATCGGCACGCCCGCAAGCTTGCCGAAGAGCTCGCGCAACTCGCCTACCAGGCGGGTGCCGCGCGGCTCGTGTTCGATCGCCTTTGCGGCGGGTCGTGCAGGCGCCCGCGAATCCATCGCAGGTCGCACCGCCTGCACACTTTCTTCCACGCGCGGGCGCGCCTGCAGCACCGGTTCGTTGGCCGCCTCGGCGGGTGCATCAATCCAGTAACGTTCGCCGCGGAACGGATACACCGGCAAGGCCACGCGCCGGCGCGCGCGCCGCGCGAACACCGCACGCCAGTCCGGCTCCACGCCCGCGCTCCAGCATTCGCCGAGCGCGCGCTGCAGATGTTCGGATGCGTCGCCCGGCCTTGCCACCGGACCGAGCGAAGCGACCGCGCGACCGCGACCGTCAAGCATGCGTCGCGCCAATCCGGTCAGGGCCTGCCCGGGTCCCACTTCCAGCAGCAGACTCGGACCGTCAGCCTGCGCGAGCGCGTGTTGCAACGCATCGGCGAAGCGCACCGGCTTGCGCAGCTGGCTGCACCAGTATTCGACGGACGTGGCCTGCCCGCTTTCGATCGGCAGCCCGCTGACGCAGGAATAGAACAACCGCTGCGGCGCCCGCGCCTGCACGCGATCGAAGGCGTCGCGGAAGGGCGGCAGCGCGCCTTCCATCAGCGAAGAGTGGAAAGCATGGCTCACCTGCAGGCGCGTGCTGGCGATGTCCGCTTCCGCCAGACGCGCGGCGCAGTTCGCGATCGCTTCCTCCGCGCCGGCCAGCACGGTCAGCAACGGCGCGTTCACCGCCGCGATTTCGATGTTGCGCGGCAACTGCTTGGGCAGATCGCGCTCGGCGACGCGCAGGGCCAGCATCGCGCCCCGCGGCTGCGCATGCATCGCGGCCGCACGCGCGATCATCAATTCGACGGCCTGCTCCAACGTGAACACGCCCGCCCGGCACGCGGCCACGTATTCGCCGCTGCTGTGGCCGATCATCGCGTCGGCCCGCACTCCCCGGGATTCCCAAAGTTCGGCGAGCGCGTACTCGACGGCGAACAGCGCCGGCTGCGTGTAGCGGGTTTCCGCCAGCGCGAGTTGTGCTTCCTGCATGCGATCGGGCGGCGGAAGGATCAGTTCGCGCAGATCGCGGTCCAGATGCTTCGAGGCCAGCGCGCAGCAGCGCGCGAAGGCTTCGCGGAATACCGGCTCGCTTT
>DASSFA010000239.1:0-3441 GCA_035694895.1 Rhodanobacteraceae bacterium
CAGGGGCGGGATCCACGGTGGAGGCGGTGCCGGAGGCTGAAGAACTCCGCTGCGGAAGCTCTCCAGAGAACCCGGAATTTTTCAAGAACAGATGACTTGCGGCACTGCCGTGCGAGCGATCGTGCGCGATGCTGTGCCTGATGATTCATTGGTTGGGGTAAGAGGATCATGAAACAAACGTTCCTGAAGCACGTGTTGTGGACGGCGTTGTTCGTCGCGGGCGCCGCCATGGCGCAGGATGCGGCGATCAGCGGCGCGGATTTCACGCACGGCAAGGCCGACGCGCAGCTGGCCGCGATCGGCGGCAAGGCCGCGGTGGACGGCCAGACCGTGGTCGTCACCGCGCCGACTTATTGGCAGGCCAAGGTAGCCGCCAGGATTCGCGCGGGCGCGCATGGCAAGCCGGTGGCGATCCGTTTCTCGAACGGCTTCTATGAAAACGTGCTGGTGCGCACCGAAGCGGCTGCGCCGGCGGAAGCCGCGGCGAAACCCGAGCCGAAGCCGGTCCGGAAGCCGGAAGCGAAACTCGAACCGAAAATCGCGGCGAAACCCGAACCGAAGGCGGAAGCCAAGCCGGAAGCCGGGGTCGCGAAAGTCGAGAAACCGGAGATCAAGCAGGCGCCGGCCGCCGCGTCGGCAACCAAGCCGATCGTTACGGCAGCTCAGGCCGAGCCGGCCGAGGCCCCTCGTGCCGCGGCATCCACGCCGGTGCAGGTGCCCGCGCAACAGATCGTCGCGAGCGTATCGCCGCAGTCCGCGCCACAGGCCGCGAGCGAGGCGGTCGAGGTGCCGCAGGTTTCGCATCCACTGGCGGTGGTGCCGATTCCGACCACGGCGATCGACGCGGCGAGCGCCAAGCCGGCCGTGCCGGAATCCTCGCGGCAAGCGGATGCCGGGATACGCCAGCGCATGCTCGCCTCGTTGAACGACGGGCGCCAGGCCATGGGTTCGCTGACCGAAGGGCAATTGCAATCCGGCGATCAGGTTTACGCCGACGGCGATACGCTCGCGGTGGTGCGCCTGGAAGGATTGCGCCGCAGCCTGTACTGGCTGCAGGGGCCGGTGGACCTGCAGCGCGTGCAATACATGCCGCAAGCCGACGGGCGCTATCAGGTTGTCGGCGCGATAGATCCGAAGGCACCGCCCGTGCATCGGAACGGCGGCCACGACGTCGTCGCCTCCAATGTGCCCCCCGCGGGCTCCGCGGCCCGCGGAAGACTCGAGCAGCAGTACAACAATGGACAACCGATCACCGGCAGCCTGACCGCGGCACGCCTGCAACCGGAAGACCGCCTGCTGGTGGACGGCGGCGCGATCATCGTCGCGCGCCGGGAAGGCAACAGCATGGCGCGCTACTGGCTGAGCGGCTCGATTGACCTCGAGCAGACGGGCATCCAGAAAGTGGACGGCAACGTGTATCGGGTGATCGGCAACAACCTGCACTGAGCGGCAACGAGGGCGCGGTCGCCGCGCCCTGCTTTGGAATGGCGGGAGTTACGGAGCCGCGCTGGCGGCTTCGTGCCTCTCGCAGCGGACCTCTCCCCGGAACACCGCGTAGGGTTTGAACGCCGGCAGCGCCGTGCCGAGTTCGGCCTGGGTGGCCTTCAGTTGCTTGAGATCGCCGCACAGGTGCATTGCAGCGGTTTCCACCACCTTGCTGCGCGCGTCCATTTCGTGGTCGATCTGATCCGGCTTGCCGGAGAGCAGCCCGTCGAACACGGTGCCGATCGCGTGCACGCCCAGTGCGGCGCCGGCCTTGCCGGTGGCGATGCCGTCATCACGCACGCTGATCGCTTCGCCGTAGAACTTCTTCATCAGGTCGCGTTGCGCGGGCGTCAGCGCCACCGCGGTGTCGCCGACGCGGAAATCGCCGTTGGAGGCGATGCGCGCATCCGCATGTCCCGGTGAGGTGACCACCAGCGAGCCGTTGTCGAAGCTGATGTGCAAATTGCCGTCGACGTGGGCGTCGAAGGAATCCTGGCCGGAACACGCGGCCAGGGCGGGCGCGAGCAGCAGCGGGAGCAGGGCGAGTTTCTTTTTCATCGACTTCTCCTGGAGTCTCAAGCTTCGTCGCGCCAGCGGCGGAACCAGATCGCGGCGGCGACCAGCACCACGCCGACGGCCGCTCCGATCCACATCTGCGGCAGGGTGAATGCATGGCCCATCGCGGCGTAGCTGATCTGCGCGAAATCATCGGGGCTGCGGAAATGCACGCCGAGGTCGTTGGCATTGGGCGCGATCCAGCTTCCCGGGATCACGCTGAGCAGCAGCCGTCCCGCGATTTCGCCCCAGTAGAAATCCTGGCGGATGTGCGGCAACCCGAGCAGGCCGACCCAGATGTTCAGCACACCGGCCACGATGGGAACGATGATCGCCCAGAGGAACGGTTTGCTGCGGACCGCCGCCGACCACAGCAGCAGCCAGCCCACTGTCGGCAGCGCCCAAACCGCGTTCACGCCGATCATCACCAGCAGGTGCAACCAGACCGAGTACGGCTCGATGTGCGCCCAGATCATCACGAGCGGATTGACGCCGTGCGCCAGCAGCCAGAGGCTCATGATGACCTGCGCCATGACGTAACCGGCCAGCACCACGGCGACCGAGATCAGCGGCGCGACCAGGATTCCGGCCACCACCTTCGACAGCACCGTCGAGGCATCCGACAGCGGCAGCGATTTCCAGAACAGGATGCTGCGGTCGCGGCGGTCGTCGTAGAGCGCGCCGAGCAGGTAGAAGAAGACGACAAAGGACAGCACCACGGCCACGACGAAGCCGAACAGCAGCAGCGTCATGTCCAATACCTTGACCAGTTGTTCCATGTCGTGCGCATCGGCGCTGCGCAGCACGTCGCCGAGCCCGATGCCCATGTTGGTGCTGCCGATGCCGCTGCGTATCCGCAGCGCTTCGCCGGCGATGATGCCGAGGACGGTGATGATGATGATCGCCGCCGCGGCCCAGAACGGTGCCCACAGGAACCCGCGCCGCGACTCCCAGTACTCGCGCTTCACCAGCCAGCCGAATGTCGTCATCGAATGCGAGTTCATGCGTAGGTCCCTTTCATGGTGGCGACGAACAGGTCGGCGACCGAAGGCCGCCGCACTTCTCCCAGTTGCGCCAGCTGTGCGGTCGGCACGCCGTCGAACAGGAAGATGCTCTTGCCGAACACCTGGCGTTCATCCAGCGGACGCAGCGCGCGCGCGGCTTCCGCGTGCCCGGGGTCGACCATCACCTCGGCGAAGCGCTCGCCCAGCGCATCCATCGGCGTGTCCAGCACGATCTTGCCGTCGCGGATGAAAAGCAGGTCGGTCAGGATGTGCTCGATCTCCTCGACCTGGTGCGTGGTAACGAGGATGGTCTTGTTCTCGTCGAAGTAGTCTTCCAGCAGGCTCTGGTAGAACTGCTTGCGGTAGAGGATGTCGAGGCCGAGCGTCGGTTCGTCCA
>DASSFA010000240.1:0-8131 GCA_035694895.1 Rhodanobacteraceae bacterium
TGACGGGCCGTTGGTTGATCGCCTACGTGCAGGCTCCTCCCGTCTCCCGTCTCCCCTCTCCCGTCTCCCGTCTTCCGGCCTACATCTCGAACCGGTAATCCAGCTTCACCAGGATCTGCTCGTCGTCGCGCAACGAGAACGCGCTGCCGAGCTGCGACGGCGCGCCGGACACCACGCCAAACACGTCGTCCAGCGCGAAACCACCGCGCCCGTAGACCACGTACAGGTACGACAGCGGCGCCAGTTCGTAGCGGTAGCGCAACTGCATGCCCAACTGGCGCAGCCGGAAATCGTTGAGCGGCTCGTCACTGGGCACTGCGGCACCGTTGGCCGCGACTTCGTAGGCGCCGCGGATGCGCGCATCCAACCCGATCGCCTGCAATTTCAGGCGCAGCTCCGAGCGGTCGCTGATGTACCAGTCGAAACCGCTGTCGAGCTCCAGCGTGTGCTCGTTGTAGCGGCCGATCAGGTTGTCGTGCTTCCAGATCAGCCAGTCCGGCGTGTGTTCGTAATACGGTCCGGCGTAGATGCTGAAATTGTCGGTGACGAAATAGGTCGGGATGAACTTGAAGTCGTAGCCGATCTCGTGATTGCCCGACAAGCCGCCGGTGTAGAACTCCACCTGGGCCTTGTACGTCCAGTTGCCATGGCGCGGCGTGGTGCGTTCGAAATGGGTATTGATCGACGGCGGCAGATGCAGGGCATTGTGGCCGCGCGTCAGCAGATCGTCCCAGCCAGCGCTGTTGATGTTGATCTGCCCGAACTCTTCGCTGCCGTCGCGCAGGTTGCTGTCGTTGGTGATGCGCAGTTGCCGGCGCAACCTGAGGTGACGGTCGTCGTTGTCCAGCGCGTCGATCCGGAAGCGCCACTCGTGGTCGGCATAACGCGAATCCGGCGGCAGGTCGGTGATGCGCTTGCGCACTTCCCAGTGCAGGTAATCGAAGTTGTTGCGTTCGAGATATCCGAAGTCGTTGACCTGCAGCTTGTCGTCGAAATGCATGCCCAGCCACTGCTGCCGCCAGCCGTCGTTCATTTCGTAATCGGCGAGGAACGTCGCCCCGAAGCCCTGCGTGCGCTGGCCGGATTGATCGATGTCGCTGCCGACCACGTTGGTGCCGATGGTCAGGCGATCCGTCGGATGCCAGTGGTGATCCACGCCCAGCACGGTGGCGGTGCGGTCCAGGAACGGATGATCCACGCGCGTCAGCATCATGCCGAGGCTCTGGTCGCCGAAGTCGTGCACCACGCGCGCGGCGCCGAACGTGCGGCCCGCGTCGCCGCGCTCGTCCGCGGCGAGCACGCCGTAGCTGGTCGTCCCGATGCTGCCGTTGAATTTCACCGCGGCATCGATGTCGCCTGCGCCGTTGCCGTCATCCGCAGGGCCGCCCACCCGCCGCGTGTAGACGAGCTGGCTGTTGTCGTCCAGCAGGCTGAAATCGAAGATGCCCTGGTTCTCGGTGAAGAACGGCCGCTTGTCGCTGAAATAGGTCTCGGTCGCGCCGAAGTTCACCACCAGGTCGTCGCTCTCGACCTGGCCGAAATCGGGGTTCAAGGTCGCGGTCAACTGGAACTGGCCGTTCGGCTTCCAGAACAGGTCCGCGCCCTTGCTGAAGCTGCCGCGACCGTGCACGTTGTCGTACAGCGCCGACACGTACGGCGTCACCGCCAGCAGCGCCTGGCTGTACGCCGGGACTTCGATGGGCGCGAAATCGGAAAGGAACCTTGGCCTGGTGTAGCTCGCCAGCGGCCATGACGCGCGCTCGCCGGTGGAGGCGATCACGCGATCGATGTAGACGCCGATGGTGCGCCGGCCATCCGTGGCGGCATGCATCGGCGCGGTGTACCAGGGAATGAGCATCTCCACCGACCAGCCCTGCGCATCCTGCGTGACCGCGTGCTGCCAGATGCCGTCCCAGTCGCGGTTGTACTGGTTCTCGTTGGTGATGACTTCGTCGTCTATCGCGCCGGTGGAGGCCACCGTGAAGTTGTAGCCGGTGCGACCGTCGCCGTTGAAATCCACATCCACGTTTACGCGGTCCACCGGGTCCTGGAAGTCGCGCTGCACGCGCTGCCTCGTGCGCGGCACTCCGGGTGGCTGGCTGACGCGCACCGCCACGGCAAGGCCCTTGGGCGTCGCTAGCACCCAGGCTTCCACCGGATACGCCGCCGGCTTGCCGGTCAGCGGCTGGGTCTGCCGGAAATCGGTGATGTGCCGCGCACCCTGCCATTCGGCGGGATCAATATGACCATCGATGGTGATCGCCCATGCGGGCGCGGCGAACAATACGAGGCAGGCCAGTGCAAATCGCTGAAACATCCGATCCATTCCGCATCCGTGAGCCGCACGCGGAAGGCGACCCGTTGAGTGATTCGCGTGTCGTATGGATGCGCAAAGTAGCGCGGGCGTTTAATCGTGCCGAGGGACGGAAGTCATGCGCACGAAAAATTTGCGCGGAGGCCGCGCCCGTGACTAGGATGCAGCGGGATTGGCGAGGGGCAATCCGTGAAGCGCTTCACATCGAGCATCCTTGGACTGTCACTGGGCGCCGCATGCGTCCCGCTGTTCGCGCAGGTCGCGGCTGGTTCTTCCGGCGTCAACGCTCCGGCACCACGGCAGCCGCAGATGCTGCTGCAGTTCGACCAGTTGCGCCTGTCGGTGCCGGCCGGTCAGCCGCTGCCGCCACCGGATGCGTTCGAGCAGCAGTACGTCGCGGCAGAGCAAATGCTCAAGGGCGAAACCCTGGAGCAGGTGCGCCAGGCTTCGGCGGAGTTTCAATCGAAATTGCCCAAGCCCGGCTCCACGGACCACGCGCTGGCTCGCGCCAACATCGAAGGCGCCGGCGAAATGGCCGAAGGGCTGGTGCTGAGCAGGGTGCCGGTGGTGGGGATGGTGGTGGAAACCGTGCAGGGCGGCATCACTTCGGAAGTCCGCAAGAAGCACGTGGAGCACGAGCTGCAGGCAATCCAGCAGTACAGCCAGACGATGATGTCGCTGTACCAGCGTCCGCAACTGCTGCATGTATCCGCCTGGGGCGATCGCCTGCGGGTGGAAAACGCGGACACGAACGAGATCACGCTGGTGCAGCCCGATCGCCAGCGCATCGTCGTGCTTGCGCCGGTCGACAAGACGTACTCGATCCAGCCGCTGGCCGGCAATCCGTTTTCGCCCTTCAGTTGCGACGCCGCGCCCACCGGCGTGGAGGCGCTCGGCTCGACGCGGATCACGGGCATGCCGGCGCAGGGATTCCGTTATCACGAGCCGGGCAACTCGCCGAGTGGAGGCGCGATGGATGTCACCGTCACACGCTACATCAGCGATTACACATTGCCCCTGCAATCCATGAATGCGTTGCTGGGGACGGACTGCACGGCGGGCTCGGCAAGGGTACGCAATGCGCCGGGAGGCGCGGACCATTTGGCGCTTTACGCGAGCTACGCGCACGCGATGCCGGCCACGGACGGAATGCCGAAGGATATGGCGCAGGGAATCATGGCGATGATGTCGCCGCAAACCGTGCTGTGGCGCGGGCACCTGCATGTCGCCCCCGCCGATCCGGCGTTGTTCGAAATACCCGTCGATTACAAACCGGCGCCGCCGGTTGCGCTTCCGGCCCCGCCAACCAGCGCCGCGGGCAACTGAAGTGCGCGTGGCGCGATGATCATGCGCGCCGCTTGCGCAACCATGCGTGTCGCAGCAGGCCGAACAGCAATACTGCGCTGAACGCCGCATACGAGACGAGCACCGCGGCCACCTGTTTCCAGATCGGGCCGGCGACGCCGGACTCCATCGCGTAGGCGACGTCGGCGCCGGCGATCGCGGCCATGCCCGCCAGCACCAGGATCAATGCGTCGAAGCGCGCGCGCGTGTGTGCACCATGCGTGCGGCGCACGTAGAGCCAGTACAACCAGGCGAGCACGGCCAGCCATGGGCCGAGCAGCAACACGGCAAGCAACTGCATGGTTCAGGACCTCATGGATTCCAGCGCGCCCATCAGTGTCGTGATGGCGGCATCGCGTTCGAGCGCATCGGCGTACGCCGGACTGAGTGCAATGCGCTCGCCGTCCAGCAGCAAAGCGTAGCGCGTGTCGCCCACGGCTTCGGTGACCGGCGCCGCAGCCGCAAGCAGAGCGCGCGTGATCTCGCCGGTGCGCTTGGGATCGCCGAACGCATTGGACAGCAGCAGTTCGGCACCTTCCGCGGAAAGCAGGCGGAAGCGGAAGCCCTCGGTGTCCCGGAAGCTGACGATGCGCGCGCGCTTTTCGGCAGCCTTCTTCCCGCCACGTGCCCTCGCGGGTGCGACCAGCGAGCCGAGGCCGACCGCCTCGCGTAGCTGCTGCAGGAACGGCGTCGCGATGGCGCGAGCCTTCGCCGCTCCGGCTCGCAGGATCTCCTCGATCTCGCCCGGGTGCGCCATCAGCCGCGCATATTCTTCGCGCGCATCGCCCAGTTCCGATTCGATCAGGGCGGCGAGTTTCTGCTTGGCCTCGCCCCAGCCCAGGCCCTGTTGCAACGCTTCGCGGTAAGCCGCTGCATCTGAGCCGGAAGCGAAAGCCCGATAGATTGCATACAGCGACGAACTGTCCGGATCCTTCGGCTCGCCCGGCTCGCGCGAGTCGGTGACGATCTTCGCGATCGCCTCGCGCGTGGCCTTGGCACCGCCCTCCAGCAACGGCACGGTGTTGTCGTAGCTCTTGCTCATCTTGCGGCCGTCCAGGCCCGGCAAGGTCGCCACGTGTTCCTCGAGCACCACTTCCGGCAGCACGAACGGATCACCCTTGCTCCCGCTCGTTGCGCGCCAGGCTTTGCCGTAGATATGGTTGAACCGCTGGCCGATGTCGCGCGTCATTTCGATGTGCTGTACCTGGTCGCGCCCGACCGGCACCTGGTTGGCATTGAAGATCAGGATGTCCGCGGCCATCAGCACAGGGTACGAATACAGGCCGAGATTGATGCCCGCGTCCGGGTCCTCGCCGCTGGCGGTGTTCGCATCCACCGCGGCCTTGTAGGCATGCGCGCGGTTCATCAGACCCTTCGCGGCGACGCAGGTCAGCATCCAGGTGAGTTCCGGGATCTCCGGAATGTCCGATTGCCGATAGAGCGTGACGCGCTGCGGATCGAGCCCGCAGGCCAGCCATGTCGCCGCGATCTCCAGCCGCGAACGCGCCACGCGCGCGGGATCGTCGCACTTGATCAGCGCGTGGTAGTCGGCGAGAAAGAAGAACGCATCGACATCATGGTTGCGACTGGCAGCGATCGCCGGCCGGATCGCGCCGACGTAATTGCCCAGGTGCGGCGTGCCGGAAGTGGTGATGCCGGTGAGGACGCGGGTTTTCATGCAGGGAATCGGGATCGGGAATCGGGAATCGAAAGGGTGTAATCACCGTCATCGTCATTCCGGGGCGTCCGCAGTTTCATCGCGGACGGAACCCGGAGTCCATTTTGATCTTACCGGACTCGCCAACAGCAAATGGATCCCGGCTGTCGCCGGGATGACGAGAATGTAGGATTCCGGCTTTCGGAATGACGAGTTTGCAAGTGTACGCGATACACAACCCCCTGCCTTCCTGCCCATGGTCGTGCTCGGAGGAGCTGCTAGATTGCCGGGTTCATTGGAACTGACAACCCGCCGCATGACTCGACAGATACCCCTCCGCGCCCTCGCCCTGGCTTCGCTGCTCGCCCCGGCGTTCGCGCTCGCCCAGCAGGCCCCGCAACCGCTGCAGCAGGTGGATGTCTATGGCCAGCGCCGCGATGAGCCGCCGGCCAAGCTCGAACACCAGATGCCGGAAGTGGACGGGGCGCGTGTCACCGTGACCAAGAAGACCACGGTGACCAAGCTCGATAACGTGCCGACCATCGTCAACAACAATGTGCAGGAGCTGTTCGTCCGTTCGCCGGGCGTGCTGGTCTCGGAGCAAAGCAGCCCCACGCAGTTCAACCTCGCTTATCGCGGGATCGGCAATCCGCAGGAATCCGAATACGTGCTGGTGTTGCAGGACGGCATCCCGATCGAGAGCGACTGGATCGGCTTCCCGACGCTGTATTACCTGCCGCAACCGCAGGAGATCCGGGAAATCGAGCTGATCCGCGGCGGCTCCAGCCTGCTGTACGGACCACAACCGGCGCCGGCGATCAACTTCGTCTCGCGACAGCCGGCCACGACCGAACCGTTCGCCGGTCACAGCGAGAACGTGGTCGGCAGCCACGGCCTGTTCGGCAGCTACGACGAAGTGGAAGGCGTGAACGGCGATTGGGATTACCGCGTCGCCGGCTATTACCGCACCACCGACGGCCAGCGCGAGAACTCGAACGCGCAGGTGCGCGGCGTGGATGCGCACATCGGTTACACGCCGGATTCCACCCAGCACTGGGCGCTGGACCTGCACGCCAACACCGCGGATGCCGGCGACGCCGGGCGCATCGGCTATCCGCAATGGCTGGCCGACCCCGAGCTCGCCAACTCGCCGTACAACCGCACCTGGGTGCAGCGCTACACGCTGGTGCTCTCGCACGAACGCAACTTCGCCGACAACTGGCTGCTGGAAGGCAAGCTCTGGACCGGCTACCAGGACCTCGCTTCGCGCGCGGCCGGCGGTTTCGTGTCGCCGCAACCGCCGCCACCGAACACCACATTGCAGGACGAGCAGTTCCGCTATACCGGCGCGGACGTGCGCCTGCGCCACAAGTGGGGCCGCGGCAATGCCTTCACCGTCGGCACCACGCTGTACCACGCCGATGCGCCGTTCCGGCAATGGACGAATGCCGATCTTGCCGTCTCGCGCACCGACCGTTCCGGCACGCCGCGCCTCAACCAGGCGCGCAGTTCCGACTATGCGTCCGTGTTCGCGGAAAACGTGTTCCGCCTGCCCCACCGCATCCACGTCGTGCCCTCGGTGCGGCTGGACCACGAGAAGATCGCGATCGACGAAACGGTGCGCCCGCCGTTCCTGACGCGCCCGCTGATCAACGAGACGGTGACGCGCACGATGCCGCTGTTCGGCATCGGCATCGGCAACGACTTCGGACACCAGAACGAAACCTATTTCAACGTCAGCCAGGGCTGGCGGCCGATCCGCTACTTCGACGTCGCCTCGCCGTTCTCCAACCTGCAGCCGGGCAACGTCGCCGATCCGTCGAAATCGCTTTCCTACGAACTCGGCGCGCACGGCACGCCGGTCACGGGTCTGTACTACGACGCCAGCCTGTTCTGGATCGACTTCAGGAACCGCATCGAGACGCAGCGAATCAATGCGACCGACGTGATCAACGTCAACACCGGCGACACACGCCACCGCGGCTTCGAAGGCGAGATCGTGTACGACTTCCTCGCCGGCGCCAGAAGCGGCAAGCACCTCGAGGCATTCGCGAACATCCAGTTGCTGAACGCGACCTTCACCGGCAGCAACAACTCGGTGCAGATCGGCAAGGTGCCGGCGTTCTCGCCGCGTTACCTGTTCAAGGGCGGCATTACCCTGCGCGAGGACAAGCACTACAAGGTATCGCTCACCGCGACATCCGTCGCGTCGCAGTACTGGCAGGATTCCGATGCATCGAAGGGAACGGGCGACGCGTTCCTGCCCGCGAAGATTCCCGCGTACACGGTCGTGGATCTCGCCGCCGACTGGCAGATCGCCCCGCGTCTGAAATTGCTGGGCGGCATCTCAAACCTCACCGACCGCACCTACTACGACCGCGTGTTCGGCACCGGCCTCGAGCCGGCGCCGGGCAGGACGATCTATGGCGGGGCGTCGGTGTCGTTCTGACCCCGCCTTTTTCGATCCTGCCCACACCGCGGTCGCCTGCACGCCGGCTGCTACAAAAGCTGCTTTCGCAAAAGCCTTCGAGGCGGGAAGCTTGCACGAAGAGAAATTGCAGGCCATGGATGGCCGTGTCGAAGTGAGCTTCCGGCGCGTTGCATGACGCCGAGCATCGCAGCCGGGCGCGCGGGAAAGGCACGATTGTCTGAGCACAGGGATGTGCGAGTTCGCGCCGGCGCGCGTCCGGCGAGAAGCGCAGGGGAGTTTCAGCGACACGATGTCGCTGAAACCGACATGCCCGGTGCCAATGGCTTTGGTCACTGTCCCCGAAAGGAAAATAACCCGCGCCGCTGGACGGCGCGGAAAAGACATG
>DASSFA010000241.1:0-16123 GCA_035694895.1 Rhodanobacteraceae bacterium
CTCGGACACAGTTCTGTTTCAGCAAAGAAATAGCCGATCTCGAACCTCGCCGTTTCCGGTGCATCCGAACCGTGCACCGCGTTGGCATCGATGCTCTGTGCGAAATCCGCTCGGATGGTGCCCGCTGCCGCGTCCTTGGGATTTGTCGCACCCATCAGTTCGCGATTTTTTGCAATTGCACCTTCGCCTTCCAGCACCTGGATCATCACCGGGCCCGACACCATGAACTCCACCAGGGGTTTGAAGAACGGGCGCTCGCGATGCACCGCATAGAAGCCCTCGGCTTCCTTGCGCGAAAGATGTTTCATTTTTGCCGCGACGATCTTCAAGCCGGCCTTCTCGAAACGGGAATAGATTTCACCGATGACATTCTTCGCAACGGCATCGGGTTTAATGATGGACAAGGTGCGCTCGAGCGCCATGCAATCCTCGCGGGTTTTCGTGTGGATGAAATGACAGACGCAGCGGCGCGGACGCCGAACTTCGGCATCCACCCGCCGTCCCTGAACGATGCTTTCCCCGCCGGGCCGAGGTTACGACCAAACCCACGGCCAAATGCAGAGTTAGCTCACAAAATATTCGTTGATTCTAGAGCATCCCCAATCCGATCGCATCCCGGTCGGCGAGCTGTTCGCGGCGGCCGGGATTTGACCGGTGCGCGTTGGCAGGCTTAGACTTCAAACGAGCGTTTTAAATGCGCCGCACCGGCGCGATCCAAGAAGCGGGCCTCCCTTCCCGCACTTCCCGGTTTCGATGCCCGAAAGTTCGACCTTCTCGACCAAGCAGCGAATCCTCGAGGCTGCCGAGGATCTGTTCGCAAAGCACGGATTTGCCGGCGCTTCGCTCCGGCAAGTCACGGCCGCGGCGAACGTCAACCTGGCGGCGGTCAACTATCACTTCGGCTCCAAGGACAGGCTGATCGAGGAAGTATTCCGCCGTCGCCTGGACGAACTCAACGCGCGCCGCCTGGCGGCCCTGAAGCGTACGCTCGGCAAGCCCGGGCACAGTCTGGAGGACGTCCTGGCGGCCTTCATCAAGCCGGCGCTGGAACTCTCCCTGGATCGCAGCGGCGGCCCGGCCTTCGTGCGCGTGCTGGCGCGTGCCTACGCCGAACACAACGAGCGCCTGCGCAAGTTCCTCTCCGACAACTATGGCCACGTCTTGAAGGAGTTCGCGGCCGCGTTCGCCGCGCTGCTGCCAAAGCTGGAGAAGGAAGAGCTGTACTGGCGGCTGGACATCGTGGCCGGCGCCCTGACCTATGCGATGGCCGACTTCGGCGTGATCAAGCGGCGCAGCGGCCAGTCCGAACGCGATTTCCGCGACCGCGCCGCGCAGCATCTGATCCGCTTCGCCGCCGCGGGCCTGCGGGAACCGCAAGGGACGAGGGATTGACGGTGAAGGCGCCCAAGTCCAACGCTCGCGCGGCACGATGCTCCAGTCCTCCTCGGCGATTTGCGGTCAGGAACTCGCGATGACCGGCGTTCACGTCCGCCCGCTCGCCTCCAATCCCATTCTGTTTACACCGGAGAACCCATGCCAGCCGAAAGTCTTCGAATCCGCAAAGCCGCCGTGCTCGGCGCCGGCGTGATGGGGGCGCAGATCGCCGCCCACCTCACCAATGCCGGCGTGGAAACGGTGCTGTTCGATCTTGCAGCCAGGGAGGGACCGAAGAACGGCATCGCGCTCAAGGCCATTGCCAACCTGGGCAAGCTCTCGCCCGCGCCGCTGGCGCTGAAATCGCTTGCGGCATCCATCACGCCGGCCGATTACGACGAGAACCTCGACTCGCTGAAAGGCTGCGACCTGGTGATCGAGGCGATCGCCGAGCGGATGGACTGGAAGCTGGATCTCTATCGGAAGGTGGCACCCCACCTGCCGGCGAACGCGATCGTCGCATCGAACACATCCGGGCTTTCGATCAACACGCTTGCGGACGCGCTGCCGGAGCAACTGCGCCACCGCTTCTGCGGCGTGCACTTCTTCAATCCACCGCGCTACATGCACCTGGTGGAGCTGATCCCCGGCAAGTCCACCGATCCCGCGGTGCTGCAGGGGCTCGAGGCGTTCCTGACCACGACGCTCGGCAAGGGCGTGGTGTACGCCAGGGACACCCCGAATTTCATCGGCAACCGCATCGGCGTGTTCTCGATGCTGGCCGCGATGCACCACACCGCGCAGTTCAAGCTCGGCTTCGACACCGTGGATGCGCTGACCGGGCCGGCGATCGGCCGGCCGAAATCTGCGACCTATCGCACCGCCGACGTGGTCGGCCTGGACACCATGGCGCACGTGATCAAGACCATGGCCGACACGCTTCCCGACGATCCCTGGCACGCGCACTTCAAGTCGCCGGCATGGCTTTCGGCCCTCATCGAAAAAGGCGCGCTGGGGCAGAAGACCGGTGCCGGCGTGTACCGCAAGGCCGGCAAGGACATCCTCGTTCTCGATGTGGCGAAGAAGGAATACCGCCCCTCCGAACAGAACGCTTCGGAAGAGGTCAGCGCGATCCTGGCCATCAAGAATCCCGCCGAGCAGTTCGCAAAGCTGCGCGCATCGGGCGACCCGCAGGCGCAGTTCCTGTGGGCGAGCTTCCGCGACCTGTTCCACTACAGCGCGTATCACCTGGCCGACATCGCGGAAACCGCGCGCGACGTGGACTTTGCCATTCGGTGGGGCTACGGCTGGAAGCTCGGCCCGTTCGAGACCTGGCAGGCCGCCGGCTGGCAGCAGGTGGCGCAGTGGATCGAGGAAGACATCAAGGCCGGCAAGGCGATGAGCGATGCGCCGCTGCCGGCGTGGGTCACCGATGGACGTAAAGGCGTTTATACGGCCGAGGGCGCGTATTCGCCGCGCACCAACAAGGCCCTGCCCCGCTCGTCCGCACCGGTCTATCGCCGGCAATTGTTCCCCGATCCGTTGCTGGGCGAGAAGTTCGATCAGGGCAAGACCGTCTGGGAGAACGAAGGCGTGCGGCTGTGGACGCTGGGCGACGACGGCATCGGCATCGTCTCGTTCAAGACCAAGATGAACACGGTCAACGACGCGGTGCTGGACGGCCTGCAGCGCGCCGTCGAGGAGAGCGAGAGGCAGCTCAAGGCGATGGTGATCTGGCAGGCCAGCGACAAGGCCTTCTCCGCCGGCGCCGACCTCAAGGGCGCGCTGGGCCTGCTGAAGGAAGGCAAGGTCGCGCAACTGGAGGCGATGATCGCCAATTTCCAGCGCACCAGCATGCGCATGAAGCACTCGCTGGTGCCGGTGGTCGCGGCGGTACGTGGGCTGGCGTTGGGCGGCGGCTGCGAGTTCCAGATGCACTCCGCACGCACGGTCGCGGCGCTGGAGAGCTACATCGGTCTGGTCGAGGCCGGCGTAGGTCTGCTGCCGGCCGGCGGCGGCCTGAAGGAGATCGCGGAGCGCTGCGCGGCCCATTCACTCGGCGACGATCCATTCGATCAGGTGAAGAAGTATTTCGAAGTCGTCGCCATGGCGAAGACCTCCACCAGCGCGCTGGAAGCCAGACAGATGGGCCTGTTGCGCGAGTCGGACATCGTGGTCTTCAATGCCCACGAGCTGCTGTATGTGGCGAAGAGGGTGGCGGACTCGCTGGCCGAGTCGGGCTGGCGGCCGCCCCTGCCCGCGCGCGAGACCACGGTGGCCGGCGACGTCGGCACCGCCACGATCAAGGCGCAACTGGTCAACATGCGTGCAGGGAATTTCATTTCGGACCACGACATGGAAATCGCCACGCGCATCGCCGACACGCTGTGCGGCGGCAACATCGAACGCGGTTCCAAGGTGGATGCGGAATGGCTGCTGGATCTGGAGCGCCGCCATTTCATCGAACTGGCGCAGATGCCCAAGACCCAGGAGCGCATCGCGCACACGATGACGACCGGGAACCCCTTGAGGACCTGAAATGACCACACAAATCCAGGACGCCTCCATCGTCGCCGCGGTGCGCACGCCGGTGGGCAAGGCGCCGCGCGGCGTGTTCCGCAACACCCGTCCGGACGACATGCTGGCCTTCGTGCTGCGCGAAGCGCTGGAAACCTGCGCAGGCATCGATCCCGCGCGCATCGGCGACGTGGTGGTCGGCTGCGCGATGCCGGAAGCCGAGCAAGGCATGAACGTGGCGCGCATCGGCTCGCTGCTGGCGGGCGTGCCCGACAGCGTGCCGGCGATGACGGTGAACCGCTTCTGCTCTTCCGGCGTGCAGGCCGTCGCGCTGGCCGCCGAACGCATCCGTCTCGGAGAGGCCGATCTGATGCTGGCCGGCGGCACCGAGAGCATGAGCATGGTGCCGATGATGGGCCACAAGGTCGCGATGAATCCGGCGATCTTCACCGACGAGAACATCGGCATCGCGTACGGCATGGGCATCACCGCCGAGAACGTCGCCGCCGAGTGGAAGATCAGTCGCGAGGAACAGGACGCTTTCGCGCTGCAGAGCCATCAGCGCGCACTTGCGGCGCAGGATCGCGGCGAGTTCAAGGACGAGATCGCGCCCTACCCGCTGGAGGACCGCTATCCGGACCTCTCCACACACATGGTCCGCGAGGACAAGCGCGTGATCAGCGCAGACGAAGGTCCACGCCGCGATACCAGTGCGGAGGCGCTGGCGAAACTGAAACCCGTGTTCAAGCTCGGCGGCAGCGTGACCGCCGGCAACTCCTCGCAAATGTCCGACGGCTCCGCGGCGGTGCTGCTGGCGAGCGAACAGGCGATCAAGGATTACGGCCTGACGCCGCTGGCGCGCTTCGTCGGCTATTCGGTGGCCGGCGTGCCGCCACGGATCATGGGCATCGGTCCGAAGGAAGCGATCCCGAAAGCGCTGAAGGCCAGCGGCATCAAACAGGACCAGCTCGACTGGATCGAATTGAACGAGGCCTTCGCAGCGCAGTCGCTGGCGGTCATCAAGGACCTGCGACTCGACCCGGCCAAGGTCAATCCGCTGGGCGGCGCGATCGCGCTCGGCCACCCGCTCGGCGCCACGGGCGCGATCCGCGTCGCCACGCTTGTCCATGGCCTGCGCCGGCACAAGCAGAAGTACGGCATGGTGACGATGTGCATCGGTACGGGGATGGGCGCCGCCGGGATCTTCGAAGCTTTGTAGGAGCGAGCGGACTCGCGACCGGAGCCTTGCGTCATGTCATCCATGGCCAAGAGCTCCATGGTCGCCTGCACGCAGGCTCCTACACCATCAGCGCGAATACGAAGATGCCAAGCATCGTGAACGAAAGCGCCAGCTTGGCGATCGTGCCGAACAGCAGCCCGATCCAGGTCGCGATGCCTACGCGCGTCGAATGCTCGACACCGCTGCCGCTGGCGATCTGGCCGATCACCGCGCCGATAAAAGGCCCCAGGATCAATCCCGGGATCCCGAAGAAGATTCCACTCACCGCGCCGAGGAACGCACCCCACTGCGCACGCGCACTGGCGCCCACGCGTTTGGCCCCGAGCGTGCCGGCAATGAAATCCAGCGCGATCGAGATAGCCGCCAGGATCCCGAGCAGCACCAGCGTGGCGATACCCACGCGTTCGTAATGGCCGGCCCAGGCGGCCAGCCACATGCCGCCGAACATGATCGGCACGCCCGGCAGGACCGGCAGCACGGTGCCGATCAGGCCGATCGCTATAAGCGCACCGGCAATCACGTACCAGAGGATGGCCAGGTCCATGCGCCGCAGCATAATGGCCGGCGCGGCGCCCTGCCCGGCTGTCGAATCCGGCGAATCCCATTCGTCACCCAGACAAGACCGCGTATTTCGCGCGTTGCAAGGAGAACGACATGCGTTTCATGGTGATCGTCAAAGCCAACCAGGACTCGGAAGCCGGCGTCATGCCCAGCACCGAGTTGCTCGCGGCAATGGGCAAGTACAACGAGGAACTGGTCAAGGCCGGCGTGATGCTGGCCGGCGAAGGGCTGGCGCCCAGCTCGAAAGGCGTGCGCGTGAAGTTCGAAGGCAGCAAGCGCACGGTCACAGATGGTCCATTCACCGAGACCAAGGAACTGATTGCCGGCTTCTGGCTGTGGCAATGCAAGTCGAAGGAGGAAGCGGTCGAGTGGCTGAAGCGCGCGCCGTTCGACGGCGGTACCGAAATCGAGCTCCGGCAGGTGTTCGAGGCCGAGGATTTCGGAGCGGAGTTCACGCCGGAACTGCGCGAACAGGAAAAGCGCCTGCGCGAGCAGATTGCACAGCAGTGATCCGTTGCAACTGATGCGCAGCGATGCGATCCATGCATCGCCGCGCGCAGGTCACTCGGCGATGGCCACGCCGGAGCCGCCCATTTCCTTCGGCAGGTCCTTCAGCTTCGGCACGCCATCGTGCATCGGCAGCACGGTCTCCTGGTAGTGCACGTGCACGCCCGGTGCGAAGTCGAAATCCTCTATCACCGCCGCATAGACATCCACCAGCCCCCAGTGCGGATGCCCGGTCATCACGTGGCCGCCGCATTGCGTGCACCAGCGGCGCTCACTTGCCGGCGTCTTGGCGTACCTGCCGAGTTTGTCCTCGCCACGCGTGATCTTTACCGCGTCTTTCGGCCACAGGCTGAAGGCATTCACCGGCCCCGCCGACCAGTGCCGGCACGATTCGCAATGGCAGTAGCCCATTGCGACGGGTTCACCGGCAAGGGTCAATTCCACGGCGCCGCAGAAGCACTGCGCTGTATGGTTTTTGGCTTCCGTTGCCATGTTTGCCTTCCTTGTCACGCGCCGCCGTGGCGATCAGCTCGGCACTCCCGGCGATGGTTTGGCAGCGGTACGTTTCGGCCGCGGCCACGGACAGATCATCGGAACCTCGCGTTGGTAGCGGCGGTAGTCGTCGCCGTGGGCGACGATCAGATCACGTTCTTCGAAGAACTTCACCGCGATCAGGATGTAGCCGGTCGTGGCGATCGCGAACAGCAAGTGACCGGTGGTCATCCGCGGAGTTGCCCAGAACGCGATCACGAACCCGAGCATCAGCGGATGTCGGACCACGCGGTAATAGAAGTGCTGCTTGAACTCCACCGGGGTATAGGCCTTGTCGCGAACGGCCAGCCAGACCTGGCGCAAGCCGAACAGGTCGAAATGGTTGATCACGAACGTGCCGCTCAAGACCAGCAGCCAGCCGAAGGCGGACAGCGCATACAACAGGTACACGGTCCAGTCTGCCTGTGCATTCCAGATCACGCCCGGCAGCGGCCGCCATTGCCAATAAAGCAGGATCAGCGCCGCGCTCGACAGCAGCACGAAAGTGCTGCGCTCGGCCGGCTCCGGCAGCCAGGATGTCAGCCAGCGCTTGAAGCCTCGTCGCGCCATGCCGCTGTGCTGGATCGCGAAGATGCCGAGCAGTACTGCATCGATCAGGAGTGCTTTCGGCACGCTCGCGCCCGGGAAGCCCCGGTCCACTGTATGAGGAACGGCGATGTCCGCGACGAAGGCGATCGCATAAAGAAAGGTGAGGAAAAAAACGGCATAAGAGAAGATGCCGTAAAGCAGAATCAGCATGCCGCGCATGGCACGAACCTCTGTCTGAGTGTGTCGAAACCTCAGAGAGTCTTGGTCCGCTGCGGCCCACCGGCAATGACTTATACTCCGGCATCCATGCCCGAAACGCCGGGTGTGAGAGGTCACGATGACCGCAGACATCCTGTCCAGCGTTCTGGCGATGGTTCGCCTCACGGGCGCGCTGATCTTCCGCGTGGACCTGCAGGGTCCGTGCGGCATCGCCGCGAACCCGACCGTCGAGAAATTCGCCCCGCTGTTGCCCGCCGGCACCAATCACGTCATCGTGTTCCATGTGGTGCTTGGTGGCGAATGCTGGATCCGGCAGGGCGAGTCCGGCTGGCTTTCGGCGAGATCGGGCGAAGCGGTCGTGATGGCGCACGGGGGCGAGCATGACCTCGGCGATGCGCCGGGCCGCGAGGCGGTACCGCTCGCGACGATGCTGGGCGGGCAGTCCCCGCTCGAACTGCGCCATGCGCGGCTGGATACCGGCCCTGGCGAACCCGTAGGGCTGTTGTGCGGATTCCTCGGATGCGATCGCCGCGCCTTCGAGCCGTTGCTCCAGTCGCTGCCGAGGATATTCAAGGTCACACTCGGTGAACGACTGGGCACGCTGGTTCGCTATGCGGTCACCGATGCGCTGGACGACAGGCCCGGGGCGGCGAGCCTGCGCGCGCGAATGGCGGAGCTGCTGTTCACGGAAACCCTGCGCCTGCACATGGACAGCTTGCCGGCGAATGCCACCGGCTGGCTGGCTGGACTGCGCGATCCGCTGGTAGGCCGCGCCTTGCACGCCCTGCACGCTGCGCCCTGCCGGCGCTGGACGGTGGAGGCGCTCGCCGCGGCCACGGCAAGTTCGCGATCCAGCCTTGCGGCGCGCTTCCGGGAAATGATCGGGGAACCGCCAATGCATTACCTCACGCGCCTGCGGATGCAACTCGCAGCGCGCCAGCTCAGCGACCGCACATGCAGCGTCGCAAGCCTGGCGGACGAGATCGGATACGATTCCGCCGCGGCATTCCAGCGTGCATTCAAGCGCTGCTTCGGGGTGCCGCCCGCGGCCTGGCGGCGCAACTTTCGACCGCATGCATGAACACCCGCCCGCGCGTCGATGCGGACGCGCGGGCGGGATGGCGGTGCTACTGGCCTGACTTGGATTTCAACGTCGCGCCGCCCGTCTGGCGAATGAAGGTGGCCACCGGCGAGGCGTTGTTGTAATCGTCCGAGTACACGATCATCTCGCTGCCGTCCAGGTAGAGGCCAGGCGCGAAGTATTCGGCCAGATTGCGCGTGCCCGAAGCGCACCCGGTGCCGTTGGTGCAGATCGCGCCCTGGTGCATCACGCCGGTCGCCGCGGTCTGTGCGAACGTCGGAATCGACGCGAGCGCATTTTGCGACTGCGCGAAGTAGACCTTCCACTGCGCGGTGGTGTCGTTGTTGCTGAGCGCAGGCGTGCCCCACCACGTCACATTGACCGCGCCGGGCGCACCTGCCGTGACCCACGGGCCGATCACGCTCTTGCTGCCGGATCCATTGGACACGCGTACGGGCGTGCTCCACGTCGCGCCGTGATCCTGGGACGAAGTGAGGTACGCGGCGTGGCTGTCGGAATAGGCCACGTAGAGATTCCCGGCCTGGTCGATCGCGAGTGACGGGAACACGTTCACCATCGAGACCGTGTTCGCGTAGACCAGTTTCACGTCGAAGTTGATGCCACCGTTGGTCGAACGTGCGATGTAGAGGTTCTTGCCGCTGTCGTCGAAGAACACGGTGTAGACGTAACCGTTGTTCGGATCCACTTCGATGTTGCCCTGGTCGCCGGGCTGCACGCCGACAAGCGGCATGGTGACCTGCGTGACCTGCGGGAAGGTGATGCCGCCGTCGAACGACTTCACCACGAACAGGCTCACCGTGCCGTTCAGCGCCGCTCCCAGTTGCTTGGTGGTGAGGTAGACCACGCTGTTGCCGTAGCTGGCGATCCACTGGCGATCAACGATCGGCTCGTCGGTGGAGATCGGATTCACCACCCAGGTGCTGCCGCCGTTGAAGGAATCGCTCTGTGTGGCCGAACCCAGCCACAGCGAGGTCACGTACACGTTGCCCGAGGCGCCGATCGCAAGATCCTCGTCGCCACCGCCCAGGCCACCGCCACGTGCCACAGCAGATGCCGCCTGGGCGCCGTCCGGCTGGCCGAGATAGGTGAAGGTCTTGCCGCCATCCATGGACTTCCAGACGTCCGTGCCGGCGGGGATGCCCTGGATCGCGGCGGCATAGATATTGCCCAGCGAATCGGCCTTCACGCGGGGCTCGATGCCCTGCACGTTGAACGCCAGGTCCGCCGGGCCGGGCAATGTCAGGGGAGCGCTGAAGGTGAACTTGCCGGATTTGTATCGGCCGGTGCCGGTCGGCGAGGTCGGCTCGGGCGCAACCGTGGCCGTTCCCGAGTAAGTCGAGTTCGTAACGGCAAACGCGACCACCTGCACGGTGTAGGTGCCGGCGGCGAGCTGACCGCAATCGGCCAGTTCGGACGCCTGCCCGCTGGTGATGTTGCTGTTGCCGGACGAACAGACGGTGTTGCCGCTCGCGTCATTGACGTACAGGTCGAAATCGTTGGTGCTGCTCGCCCAGGTGATCCCGACTTTGACCGCGTAGTCCGGATTCGCCGCGTAGAAGGTGTTCGGTACGTTGACCGTGAGCGTGTAGGTGTCGCAGGTGAGCGTGGTGCATGCAGTGGGATCGGCGGTGGCGCCGGTGTACGGTCCGCCGGTCCAGCTCACGCTGGATGTCTGCCCGGATGCGGGCGCGTTGAGCGTGCCGGACGCGGGCGTCGCGGCGAGAAGCGAGGCGGGAAAGCCCGCCAACAGTGTCAATGCAACCACCAGCTTGCGAGCGTCCATACCTACCCTCCTTGTGGGATACCGAGGAAAGTAGCACGGCAATTTGTCATGTCCGGGTGAAAGCGCCGCATCAATACGTGACCGCATTCACGGGTTGCTCAGTCGGTCCGGCCCGACACGTTGCCAGCGGGCGTGCGCGCCGGCTGTTGCTAAGCTCGCGCGTCCTGCGCTCGCAAAGCAACCCGGCCTTCAGCTTCCTGCTTTGGGCGTTCGCCGACGCGGCCGATGCCAATACTCGCGCCATCCATGGCGCTCGCCCTTCGGGCCAGCTTCGCTGTTCGCCGCGCGTTCCAGACGCGCGGCGTCAAGGCATCTGCCAAACGCGCCGGCTCACCCCTCCAGGCTCTCCTTCAGCCAGTCCCTGCCCTGCGCCCACCAGTAACTCGCCTGCGCGCCGAGATAGCCGAACGGCCGGAAGCTGCGGCTCAGGCCATACCGCGAGAACTCGTGCCAGCCCTCGCTCCCCTGTGCGATCGCGCCGGCCAGCAGTTCGCCGGCCGCGGCGGTGGGCGCCGCGCCATGGCCACCGAAGGCCTGCATCCACCACAGGCCGTCGCCGCGCGAGCCAAGCTGTGGCATCTGGTGGCGCGCGTAACTCATCAGCCCCGACCACGCGTAATCGATGCGCACGCCGTTCAGTTGCGGAAAGACCCGCAGCAGGTCGCGCGTCAACAGCTTCTGCACCGCGCGCGGCGAGCGGTCACGAACGGATATGCGCCCACCCCACAGCAAACGCGTGTCCTTCAATGCCCGGTAGTAGTCGAACGCGAACCGGGTGTCGTAGATCGCCGCTCGGGTGCGCAGGCACTGCTGCATGCGCTCGCCGAGCGGCTCGGTCGCCATGACGTAGGTGGCGATCGGCAGCACCGCGCGATCCACCTTGCGCTCGAGGCGGGCAAGATACCCGCCGCATGCAAGGACGACCGTCGGCGTGCGCACCTCGCCGGCATCGGTTCGGATGCGCCAGCCCGCACCATCGCGTTCGACGCGCCGCACGCGGCTGTGCTCGCGGATCGAGACGCCCTGCTCGGCCGCCGCCCGCGCGAGCCCGGTCACGTAATTCAGCGGATGCAGGTGCAGCGCATTGCGCTCGAACAACGCATCGCCATAGCGCTCACTCTGTATCGCTTCGCGCACGCGCTCGCGCGGCCACCATTCCCACTGGACGCAATACTGTTCGGCAAGCAATTGCTGGCGCGCCCGCAGGACGCCGGGATCGCGGAACCAGTTGGCCCAGATCACGCCGGCGTCCACGGCGTCGCATTCGATCGCGTAGCGCGTGATCCGCGAGCGGATCAGGTTCACCGCGTCCACGGTATCGGCGTACATCGCGCGCGCGCGTTGCCTGCCGAGCTGGTCCAGCAGCGACTGTTCACCCAGCGAATAGCCGGCGAACACGAAGCCGCCATTGCGTCCGGAAGCGCCGTGGCCGATGGTTTCGCGCTCCAGCAGCACCACGTCGCGCATGCCGCGTTCGGCCAGCCCGAGCGCCAGATTGATTCCCGCGTAGCCACCGCCGACGATCGCCACGCGCGCGTCGTGCTTGCCGATCAACGGCGGGAACGGCTCACGTGGATTGGCCGTGGCGCGGTAATAGGTTTCGGCTGGTTCGGCCATGCTCTCTCCCCGCATTGCGCGCGCGGAGCATAACCCAAGGAGCCGGCCCATTCCCTGCTGGAAGTCAGACCTGTTCCAGCGCCTGCGCCAGGTCGGCGATCAGGATCTCCGGATCCTCCAGCCCGACCGAGAGGCGAATCAAATGCGGAGGAGGCATGCCCGCCGCCGCGCCTCCTACCTTCGTTCCCGGCGGATGGAATGCCGCGCTGGGGCACGCCAGCGATTCATAGCCTCCCCAGGACACGCTGAGGAGGAAGCGCTTCAGCGCATCGCAGAGACGCTCCACCGCCCCGATATCCTCGCAACGCGGCGCGAACGACAACAAACCGCTCGACATGCACATCTGCCTCATCGCAAGTTCGTATTGAGCGTGCGAACGCAGGTGCGGATACCACACCCGCTCGACTTTCGGATGCGCCTCCAGCCATTGCGCGATCTGCAGGCCACTCCTTCCGCTGCGTTCCACGCGCAGCCGCAGGGTGCGCAGGCCGCGCAACATCAGCCATGCATCGTGCGGTGATGGCGCGGCGCCGAAGGTCATGAACGGTCCATTGAAGACCCCCTCGAGGATTGCCCGGGGCCCGCACAGCGCGCCGGCCACGACATCGCTGTGGCCGTTGAGGTACTTGGTGGCCGAATGCGCCACTAGATCGATGCCCAGCGCGATCGGGGACTGGTTCAGCGGGCTGGCGTAGCTGTTGTCGCACAGCGTGCGGATGCCTCGCGCTCGCGCGATTTGCGCGACCGCCGCAAGGTCCTGCAATTCGAAAGTCAGCGAGTTCGGCGACTCCAGCACGACCAGCCTGGTCGTCGGCTCCAGCGCCGCCTCGATATTGCCGACATCGGTGCCGTCCACGAACGTGCAGCGCACGCCGAACCGCGGCAGCATCTGCGTGAGCAGCTTGTGCGTCCAGCTGTAGGGCTTGTGCACGCAGACCACGTGATCGCCAGCCGCAACGCAGGCGACCACCGCCGCGGAAATGGCCGCGGCGCCGGAGGAGAACACCAGGCAGTCCTCGGCGCCTTCCAGCGCGGCGATCTTGCGGCGCAGGATCTCGACGGTCGGATTGTTGCCGCGCGTGTAGCAATGCTCGTCGTATTCGTCGTGCATGCGTGCGCGCATGTCGGCGACGTTGTCGAAGCAGAAGATCGAAGTCTGGATCACCGGCGGCGCGACCGCGTGGAAATAGCGCTCGCGCTCTTCGCCGAGATGGGTCAGGATCCAGTCGATGTCCATGCGCGCTCAGGCGATGAAGTCACGCGCCACTTTTGCCAGCGCGGGGTCGCGCAGCGCGAAATGCAAGGTCGCGCGCACCAGGCCGGCCTTGCTGCCGCAATCGAAGCGCGTGCCCTGGAACCGGCAGGCGAGCACGGGCGATTCGGCGAGCAGCGCCGCGATCGCGTCGGTCAGCTGGATCTCGCCGCCGGCGCCGGGCCTGGTGCTCTCCAGCAGTTCGAAGATGCGCGCGGGCAGCACGTAGCGACCGACGATGGCGAGATTGGAAGGCGCGTTCTCCGGCTTCGGTTTCTCCACCACGTGACGGATCCGCGCAGCCGGTTCGTTCGCCCCACCCACGTCCACGATGCCATATTTGTTGGTCTGGTCGCGTGGCACCTCCTCGACCGCCAGCACGCCGGCCTTCTCGCGCACCGCAAGTTCCGCCATCTGCCGGAGCGCGCTTGCACCCTCGTTGACGATCAGGTCATCCGGCAGGATCACCCCGAAAGGCTCGTCGCCGATCACCGGCCTGGCGCAGAGCACCGCGTGCCCCAGGCCGAGGGCCTGCTCCTGCGTCACGTACACGCAGCGCACGTGGGGGGGCAACAGGCCCTGCACCAGCGAGAGCAGCTCGTGCTTGCCGGCGCGTTCGAGTGTCTCCTCCAGCTCGTAGGCGGAGTCGAAGTAATCGGCGATCGCGTGCTTGTAGCGGTTGGTGACGAACACCAGCGTGTCGGCGCCCGCATCCACCGCCTCGTCCACCGCGTACTGGATCAGCGGGCGATCCAGCACCGGCAACATTTCCTTCGCAACCACCTTGGTGGCCGGCAGAAAGCGCGTGCCCAGTCCCGCGACCGGAAAGACCACCTTGCGCAGGCGTTGCTGCGTTCCCTGACTCATCGGTACTCCTTCAATCGCATCCCTGCGCGGCAAAGCGGCCGTCCGTGACCGCGATTCTCAATTCAGGCAATGTCCTTGTCGGCCCCGCGCAGCGGCAGCACGTTGTCCTCACTGCCGGCCTCGCCAGCCTGCCAGCGATAGCCGGGCAGCAGCGCGGCCACGCAGTCTTGCAGCGCCTCCTCGTCGAATTGCGCCGTGGCCTGCGCGGCGCGATCGATCTGTGCCATCACCAGTGCGCTCGAGAACTCGCGCTGCGCGGCCTGGAAGATCTTCGGATGCGTGGTGCTGGAGTAGTTCTCCAGCGGATGGAACAACTCCTCGAACAACTTCTCGCCCGACCGCAACCCGGTATAGACGATCGCCACATCGCGGCCGGGCTGCTTGCCGGCAAGACGGATCATCTGTTCGGCGAGATCGCGGATGCGCACCGGCTCGCCCATGTCCAGCGCATACGTCTCGCCGCCCTCTCCCATCGCGGCAGCCTGCAGGATCAACTGGCAGGCTTCCGGAATGGTCATGAAGTAGCGCGAGATTTCCGGATGCGTCACCGTGACCGGCCCGCCGTTGCGGATCTGTTCGCGGAACAGCGGCACCACGGAACCGGCCGAATCCAGCACGTTGCCGAACCGCACGGTGATGAAACGCGTGCGCGCGCCGCTCGCCACCGCCTGGCACACGATCTCGGCGATGCGCTTGCAGGCGCCCATCACGCTGGTCGGGTTCACGGCCTTGTCGGTGGAGATCAGCACGAAGCTCTCCACGCCGTGCCGCGCGGCGGTGTCCGCTACCGTGCGCGTGGCCAGCACATTGTTGCGGAACGCCTCGCGCAACTGTTCCTGCAGCAGCGGCACGTGTTTGTACGCCGCGGCGTGGAACACCGCATTCGGCCGCGCCAGCGCGAAGGCGTGTTCGCAGGTGGCAGGGTCGCCGCAGTTGCCGATCAGGCCGCGGAACAGCAGCTCCGGATATTGCGCGCGCAGTTCCTGCTCGATCCGGTACAGGTTGTATTCGGACAGCTCGAGCACGGTGAGCGAAGCCGCACCCAGTCGGGCCACCTGCCGGCACAGTTCCGAACCGATCGAACCGCCACCGCCGGTGATCAGCACGTGGCGTTCGGTCAGGCCCTGGCGGATCGCGCTCCAGTCCAGCTTTACCGGCTCGCGGCCGAGCAGGTCCTCGATCGCGACTTCCTTCAACTCGTTGAATTGCGCGCGGCCGGCGACGACGTCTTCCAGCCGCGGCACGGTGCGGAAAGGCAGGCCGGTTTCCTCGCACAGCTCGACCACGCGCCGCATCTGCGCCTTGTCGGCGGACGGCATCGCGATCAGCAGCATCTCGGCCCCGGATTCACGCGCGATTTCCGGCAGGCGTTCAATGCGGCCGAGCACCGGGATGCCGCGCACCCGCGCGCCGCGCAATGCGTCGCTGTCGTCAATGAAGCCGACCGCGTAATGTTCGGTATCGTGGTGCAGGTCGCGGATCAACGCCTCGCCGGCGCGTCCCGCGCCGATCACCAGCACGCGCTTGCTGCGCCGGCTGGAGAAGAGATCGATGCGGCTGTCCTTCCAGTAACGGTACGCCAGCCGCGGCAATCCCAGCAACACGCAAAGCAGTGCCGGATAGATGAGCAGCACCGAACGCGGGATGCCCTGCAGGCGGCTGTAGAGGAACAGCGCCAGCCCGATCGCCAATGCGCCCACCACGCTGGCTCTCAGGATGTTCCACAGATCGGGCAGGCTGGCGAACCGCCACAGGCCCTTGTACAAGCCGGTCCAGTAGAAGATCGCGCCCTGCACCGCGAGCACGATGATCAGCTCCGGCGAAAAGATCTCCAGCGGCAGCGGTTGCGGCAGCAACGCGTAGCGCAACGTCCCCGCCAGCATCCAGGCGATCGCCACCATCAGCAGGTCGTGCGCGACCACCGCCGCGCGCGGATGTACCTTGCTGATCAGCTTACGCAACATGCAGGTCGCTCCGTACCGTGGCGAGGCACATCCGCTTGCC
>DASSFA010000242.1:0-6474 GCA_035694895.1 Rhodanobacteraceae bacterium
CGGCGGCAAGACCTGGGACATCATCAAGGGCGCACCGGGCGGCGACGATTACCACTACGTGTGGCTCAACCCGCAGCACCCGGATCACATGATCACTGCCTCCGACCAGGGCGTGGTGATCACGGTGGATGGCGCCAAGACCTGGTCGTCCTGGTACAACCAGCCGACAGGCCAGTTCTATCACCTCGCCGCCGACAACCGATTCCCGTACTGGGTGTATTCCGGCCAGCAGGATTCCGGCACGGTCGGCATCGCTTCGCGCAGCGATTTCGGTGCGCTCTCCTTCCGTGACTGGCATCCGGTCGGCGGCGACGAGCGCGACTACGACGTGCCCGATCCGGTCGATCCGACGATCGTCTATGGCACGGGCCTGGGCGGCCGCATCAGCCGCTTCGATGCGATCACCGGACAGGTTGCGAACGTTTCGCCTTGGCCGATCACGAGCTACGGTGCGAAGCCGACCACGACCAAATACCGCTACACATGGATCACGCCGCTGGTCGCCACGCGCAATCACGAGAACCAGAGCGTGCTCTACTTCGGCGCGCAGCTGCTGTTCCGTTCCTCAGATCGCGGTGATCACTGGGACGTGATCAGCCCCGACCTCACCGGCCAGCGGACGGATGCGAAGGATTGCGAAAACGTCGCGATCGCGAATGCGCGCGCCTGCGGTTACGGCGTGATCTACTCGATCGCGGTCAGCCCGCGCGACGACAACGAGGTCTGGACCGGCAGCGATTCCGGCATGATCTACATGACCCGCGATGGCGGCGCGCACTGGAACGACGTCACGCCGAAAGGCATCGCGACGATGACCAAGATCTCGTCGCTGGACGTTTCCGCCTTGCAGCCGGGCACCGCGTACGCCGCGGCCGACAACCATCGCCAGGACGATTTCGCGCCGCACGTGTGGCGCACGCACGATTTCGGAAAGACGTGGCAGCAGGTGGACAACGGCCTTCCGGCCGGTCATTACGTCAGCGTGGTGCGCGTCGACCCGGTGCGCGCGGGCCTGCTGTATGCCGGTACCGATGCCGGCGCGTTCGTTTCGTTCGACGACGGCAATCACTGGCAACCGCTGCAGCTCAACCTGCCGACCGTGTGGGTGCGCGACCTGCTGGTGCACGGCAACGACCTGGTCGCCGCCACGCAAGGCCGCGCGATCTGGATTCTGGACGACCTCTCGCCGCTGCGGCAATGGGACGCGAACATCGCCTCGCAGCCGCTGCATCTGTTCAAACCGGCCGATGCGTTGCGCGTGCACGCCAACAACAACAAGGACACGCCGTTGCCGCCGGAAACGCCGCTCGGCAAGAATCCGCCCAATGGCGCGATCATCGACTACTCGCTCGGCGCGAATACGCACGGACCGGTGACGATCGACATCCTGGACTCCAGCGGCAAGCTGGTTCGCCATTACGCCAGCGATGCGAAACCGGAAGAAGCACGCGCGGAGCGCTACTTCGATGCGGACTGGCTGAAGCCGGAGCCGATGCCTTCGGCGGCGCCGGGCCTGCACCGCTTCGTGTGGAACCTGCGCTACCCGCGTCCGCGCGCGGCGAGTTACGACTACTCGATCGCGGCGGTGTTCGGCGAGGACACGCCGACCTCGCCGCAGGGCGCATTCGCGCTGCCGGGGCAGTACACGGTGGTGCTGAAGGCGGATGGACGCGAGCAGCGCCAGTCCCTGACGGTGAAGATGGATCCGCGCGTGCATACCAGCATGGCCGATCTGCAATCCGCGCTGCAGTTCTCGCAGGATGTCGGCGCATCGCTCGACACGGCTTACGTGGGCTACGCGCAACAGAAGGCCGTGAAGCGGCAACTCGCGGCGCTGGACAAGCAGCTTGCCGGTCAGTCTTCACGCAAGGACCTGCTGGACGACGTGGGGGCGGTGCAGGACAAGCTGCAAGGCGGCAATGAGGCCGGGCTCGACAAGACCACGAGCTTCAGCGCACTCAGTGGGCAGCTTGCAGCATTGGAGGGCGACGCGGAATCCGCCGATGCTGCACCGACCGCCGCGCAGCGCGAAGTGCTGGCCAGCGCCAATGCGCGCCTGCAGACCGCGCAATCGCAATGGCAGGCATTGCAGTCGGGCTGGCTCGCGAAATTGAATGCGGGTCTGAAAGCCGCGGGCATCCAGACGGTCAGTGTCCCGCCAGTCGGCAAGCTGGATGCGGGCGAGCAGGGCGAGGGCAAGGATTTGCCCTGAGGCCTTTGGCAATTCCGCCGCGAAGCCGTGATCCGGGCAAATTCGTCTGGAATGAATTTGGACAACCGAAGGTTGGCCCGGAGGACAAAGTCCATGGATGGACTTTGTAATCTGCTCTCAGGCAAAGCAGATTCCGGGTTCCGCGCACGCGGCCCCGGAATGACGCGAGTCGGTGGTACGCGCGCTATGTCAGCAGGAAATCCGTGTACTGGAATCGTCCTTCGCGCAACACCGATTCGCCGCGGCGCAATTCCAGATTGCGCGCGAACATCGGTCCGCCATGGCTGAGCGTGTGGAATTCGCCGCGTTCGCCGCAGGGATCCACGGATTCGGGCAAGTCCTCGAGCAGCGCGGCATCGTAATCGCGGCCGGAAAACGCGCCATCCAGCTGCGTGGTATCCACGCAGGTCAGCACCGCGCGGTGGCCCTGAGCCGCGAATTCGCGTGACAGGGCGCGCGTGTCGGAACCCCACAACGGAAACACGCCGGCCCAGCCGTCGCGCGCCAACTGGCGTTCGCGGTAGGCGCGCACGTCCTGCAGGAACAGGTCGCCGAATGCGCAGTGCCGCAGCCCCGGCCAGCGCTCACGTGCGTTCCGCAAGGCCTGCGCGTGCGCGGCTTCGTAGGCTTCGTTGCTGGACGGCCACTCGATCGTGCATTCGATCAGCGGCAGGCCCAGCGCGCATGCCTGCGCCTGCAGCACGTCGCGGCGGATGCCGTGCATCGCGACGCGATCGAACTGGCGCGTCACCGTGGTAAGCAGCGCCACGACGTTCCACTCCGGATCCGCGCGCAGGCGTTGCAGCGCCATCATGCAATCCTTGCCGCCGCTCCAGGCAATCAGGATGGGTGTTTGCATCGCCGCATTGTAAGCGCAGCGTGAATTCAGGCGCGCTGTTCTAGGATGGTCCGCTCTCGCCAAGGAAGAGGTGACGATGCACGCGCTTGCACAGGTGTTCGCGCAACCATGGTCGCGGCTGGCGGTGATAGCGATCCTGGCCTTGATCGCGGCGGTGATCGCGTTCCGGGTGTTGCGTTTCACGGCGCGACGGCTGCTGACGAAGGACGATTTGCTGGCAGTGGTGCTGTTGCGCTGCGAACAGCCGTTCGAGCTGGTGCTGCCGCTCCTGGCCCTGCAGTTCGCGTTGCAGGACGCATCGACCAGCGTGCCGCACGGGGCGTGGTTGAATGCGCTGCACCACGCGGTGACGATTGCGCTGATCTGCGCGCTCACATGGCTCGGCGTGCGGGCGATTTCCGGGATCGAGCGCGCGGTCGCGTTGCGGCATCCTTCCGACATCGAGGACAACCTGCGTGCGCGCAGCGTGCAGACGCAGGCGCGCGTGCTGTCGCGCACGGCGATGTTCCTGCTCGGGCTGCTGGGCCTCGCCACCGTGTTGATGACGTTCCCCAGCGTGCGCCAGTTCGGCGCCAGCCTGCTCGCTTCAGCCGGCGTGGCCGGGATCGTGATCGGCTTCGCCGCGCGTCCGGTGTTGACCAACCTGTTGGCCGGACTGCAGATCGCGCTGGCGCAGCCGATCCGGCTCGACGACGTGCTGATCGTCGAGAACGAATGGGGCCGTGTCGAGGAAATCACCGGCACCTACGTCGTGCTGCGCATCTGGGACGAACGGCGGCTGATCATTCCGCTTCAGTGGTTCGTCGAGAATCCGTTCCAGAACTGGACTCGCAAGAGTTCGCAGATCATCGGCACGGTGTTCCTGTGGGTGGATTACGCGCTGCCGTTGCCGCCGCTGCGCGAGGAACTCGAGCGTATCGTGCATGCCGCGCCGGAGTGGGACGGGCGCACCTGCGTGCTGCAGGTGACCGACGCGGACTCGCACGCGATGCAAGTGCGCATCCTGGTGAGCACCAGGGATTCCGGGCGCGGCTGGGACCTGCGTTGCAAGGTGCGCGAGGGATTGATCGACTTCCTGCAGCGCGAATACCCGCAGTACCTGCCGAAGCTGCGCATCGAACCGGGGCCAGACGAGAGGGAGAACCGCATCGCTCCGCCGTGAAGGCTTCCCGGAGCATTGTCGGGCGCGCTAGAGTTCGCGCACCTGTGCTTCGGAGCCCTGCGTGAGCGATCCGGATATTTCGTTGCTGCCGCCCGCAACGCCTGCCGTCCGCAGGCTGCGCAGGATCGCGGCGGTGCTCGTGCTGATCGCCGCCGCGGCGCTGCTGGCGGGCTTCCTCCTGCACCGCTATCGCATTGACCGCGTCAGGACGATCCGCGCGCAGATCGAACAGGGCATCGCGACCGCCGATGGCATGCGCGTCGCGGTGGCGCTTTATCGCGCGCGCAACGGCGGCGCCTGGCCTTACAACAACAGCCAGGCCGGCCTGCTGTCCCTGTCGGCGGTGAATGGCAAGTACGTGGAAAACACCCATATCGAGAACGGTCGCATCATCATCACACTTGGCGGCGATGTCGAGCGCGTCGTGCGCGGCAAGCACATCGTGCTGACACCTTATCTGGACGGCCCGCTGGTCCTGTGGCGCTGTGGCAGCGATGACATTTCCGCGGACCTTTTGCCGGCGAGTTGCCGCTAGCGCCTGCCGCTGGGAAGATCGCCCCGGGGGGACATTCCAACAGGGGGCAACATGGAAACAGCAAACGCGCGGCCGCTGCCGGATCACTTCCACTCGCCCACGCTGCACGCGGGCTTCTGGCAACGTTTTGCCGCCTATCTGGTCGATTGTCTGATCCTGATTCCGGCCTTCTTCGTGCTGGAATTCGTGCTGGTCATTCCGCTGGTCGCCGCCGGCGCATCCGGCCGCGGGCAGGCCGATGCAGCGCCTGCTTTCGGTTGGATGGCTTTCGTCTGGCTATTGATGATCGTCTTGCCGTGGCTGTATTTCGCGCTGTGCGAGTCCTCGCGGCTCCAGGCCACGCCGGGCAAGCTGGCGATCGGGCTGCGGGTCACCGACATGTACGGGCGGCGCATCGGGTTCGGCAAGGCAACCGGGCGCTACTTCGGCAAGCTGATCTCGGGCCTGATCTTCAATATCGGCTACATGATGGCCGGCTGGACCGCGCGCAAGCAGGCCCTGCACGACCTGATGGCGGACTGCTGCGTGGTGCGGCGCGATGCGCTGAACGCCTTCGAGAACGACACGCTCGATACCAGCGGCGGGACTCCGGGGTCGGGGATGCCGGGCTGGGCGGTCGGTCTGGTGGTGATCGGGGCGTTTTTCGTGGTGCTGATTCCGATCGTGGCGATCCTTGCCGCGATCGCGATTCCAGCCTACCAGGATTACGTGATCCGCTCGCAGGTGGCCGAAGGCATCTCGCTTGCCGAAGGTGCCAAGACCGCCGTGGCCGAGTACGTCTTCAACAACAATGGATCATTGCCTTCCGACAATGCGGCGGCAGGACTCGCCTCCGCCGGCTCGATCACCGGCAACTATGTTGCGCAAGTCGAGGTACGCAACGGCGATATCGTGGTGACCTACGGCCGTCGTGCCAACGCGAAAATCGCGAGCGAGCATCTGTTGCTGCACCCGCATGGCGACCGGAGCAGCGTGCACTGGTCGTGCGGCAGTGAAGACATCCCTGACAAGTACCTGCCGATCAGTTGCCGCGCCACGGGTGCCGCGACCACGGATCTCTAGGGATTGGCGAGGGCCGCGCGCACCATGCGCGGCCCTTGGTCCGGAAAATCTGCTTACGCCGCCTGCCGCGACGCGCGCTTGCGGTCGCTCTCGGTCAGGAACTTCTTGCGCAGGCGGATGGCTTTCGGCGTGACTTCGACCAGTTCGTCGTCGTCGATGAATTCCAGCGCCTGCTCGAGCGACAGCCGCACCGGCGGCACCAGCGTCAGCGCGTCGTCCTTGCCGGCCGCGCGGATGTTGGTGAGCTGCTTGGCGCGCAGCGCGTTCACCGTGAGATCGTTGTCCTTGGCATGGATGCCGACGAGTTGGCCTTCGTAAATCTCCACGCCGGCGTCGATCAACATGCGGCCGCGATCCTGCAGGCCGAACAGTGCGTAGGCCGGGGCAGGGCCCGTGCCGTTGGAAATCATCACGCCGTTCTGGCGCTTGCCGATGACGCCTTCCGACTTCGGTCCGTAGTGATCGAACACGTGGAACATCAGCCCGGTGCCGGCGGTGAGCGTACGGAACTCGGTCTGGAAGCCGATCAGCCCGCGCGCAGGGATCATGTATTCCAGCCTCACGCGGCCCTTGCCGTCTGGCTCCATGTTCTTGAGCTGGCCTCGGCGGGTACCGAGCTTCTCCATCACGCCACCCTGGAACTG
>DASSFA010000243.1:0-10522 GCA_035694895.1 Rhodanobacteraceae bacterium
GTACAGCATCCTGCTGCCGCCGCCGAATGTCACCGGCACGCTGCACATGGGGCACGCGTTCCAGCAGACGATCATGGACGCGCTGATCCGTTACCACCGCATGCGCGGCGACAACACGCTGTGGCAGGTCGGCACCGACCACGCCGGCATCGCCACGCAGAAGATCGTCGAGAACCAGCTCGCCGCAGAGGGCAAATCGCGACACGACCTCGGCCGGGAGAAATTCGTGGAGCGCGTGTGGCAGTGGAAGGAGGAATCCGGTTCCACCATCACGCGGCAGATGCGCCGTATCGGCGCGGCGGCGGACTGGTCGCGCGAGCGCTTCACCATGGACGAGGGCCTGTCGGCCGCGGTGCGCAAGGTGTTCGTTGAGTGGTATCGCGCCGGTTTGATCTATCGCGGCAACCGGCTGGTGAACTGGGATCCGGTGCTGATGACCGCGGTGTCGGACCTCGAGGTCAACAACGTCGAGCGCGACGGGCACCTGTGGTCCATCCGTTATCCCACGACGGATGGCAACGACAGCCTGGTCATTGCGACGACGCGACCGGAAACGATGCTGGGCGACGCAGCAGTCGCCGTGCATCCGGAAGACGAGCGATACAAGCGCCTGCACGGCAAGCGCATTCGGCTGCCGATTACCGGCCGCGAAGTTCCGGTCATCCTCGACGAATACGTGGACCGTGAATTCGGGACCGGCGCGGTCAAGATCACGCCTGCGCACGATTTCAACGACTACGTGATCGGGCAGCGGCACAAGCTGCCGCAGATCACCGTGCTGACGCTGGATGCGAAGATCAACGGCAATGCGCCGGAAGCTTATCGCGGACTGGACCGCTACGAAGCCCGCAAGCGCATCGTCGCCGATCTCGAAGCACAAGGTCTCCTCGTCGAGATCAAGCCGCACAAGTTGCAGGTGCCTGTGAGCCAGCGCTCCGATGCGGTGATCGAGCCGATGCTGACCGACCAGTGGTTCGTGGATCTCACTTCGGAGAAGGGCCGCGCGGCGATCACACAGCCGGCACTGGATGCGGTGCGCGGCGGCGAGATCAAGTTCGTGCCTGAGAACTGGACGACGACCTACACGCAGTGGCTGGAGAACATCCAGGACTGGTGCATCAGCCGGCAACTGTGGTGGGGCCACCGCATCCCGGCCTGGTACGACGAAGCCGGCAACATCTTCGTGGGCGAAGACGACGCCGATGCGCGCGCGCATGCGGGCGTGCATCCGGTCGGCGCGTTGAAGCAGGACGAGGACGTGCTCGACACCTGGTTCTCCTCCGCGCTGTGGCCGTTCTCCACGCTCGGCTGGCCTTCCGAGGAACCGGTCAGGAACGAGCGCGGCGAGATCGTAGCAGACTGGCGGACCGACCGGGCGTTCCTGCCGAGTTCGGTGCTGGTCACCGGCTTCGACATCATCTTCTTCTGGGTCGCGCGGATGGTGATGGCGACCAAATACTTCACCGGCCGCGTGCCGTTCCGCGAGGTCTACATCAACGCGATCGTGCGCGATGCCGAAGGCCAGAAGATGTCCAAGTCCAAGGGCAACACCCTGGATCCGCTGGACCTGATCGACGGCATCACGCTGGACGCGCTGCTGGAGAAATCCACGCGCTCGCTGCTGATCCCGCAGGTGCGCGAGAAGGTGGAGAAGCGCATCGCCAAGGATTATCCGGACGGCATCACCGCGATCGGCGCGGACGCGCTGCGCTTCACCTTCGCCGCGCTCGCGAGCTACAGCCGCACCATCAACTTCGATACCAGGCGCGCCGAAGGCTACAAGGCGTTCTGCAACAAGCTGTGGAACGCGGCGAGGTTCGTGTTGATGAACACGGGAGACGGGAGACGGGAGACGGGGGACGGAAAGCCGGCGACGGAGGCCGAGCGCTGGATCCTCACCCGCCTGCACCGCGCGCTGGCCGAAGTCGAACAGCACTTCGCGAGTTACCGCTTCGACCTGCTGGCGCAGGCGCTGTACGAGTTCGTCTGGAACGAGTATTGCGACTGGTTCCTCGAACTGTCCAAGCCCGCCTTGAACGGCGACGATGCCGGGGCGGCGGCATCCACCCGGCACACGCTGATGCACGTGCTTGAAACCGTGCTGCGTGCGCTGCATCCGATCATTCCCTTCATCACCGAAGAGATCTGGCAACCGGTCGCGCCGCAGCTCGGGCTGGAAGACGAGAGCATCATGCAGCGGCCGTATCCGCGCGCCGCGGAGTTCGCCACCGACGAGTCCGCCAGCGCGGAAATCGAATGGTTCAAGGCGGTGCTGACCGGCGTACGCAAGATTCGCTCGGAAATGAACATCGCGCCGGGCAAGGCCATTCCGTTGCTGCTGGCCGACGGCGATGCCGACGACCGCCGCCGCGCGGACAAGTTCGCCGCGCAGATCGCCTTCCTGGCGCGCAGCGAATCGCCGCGCTGGCTGGACAAGGGTGAAGCCGAACCCGCGGCGGCGGCGGCCGTGGTCGGCACGATGCGCGTGCTGATCCCGCTCGCCGGACTGATCGACCTCGACGCCGAACGCGCGCGCCTGAAGAAGGAGATCGCGCGCATCGAGGGCGAGATCAGGAAGTGCGAGAGCAAGCTCGGCAACGCCAACTTCGTCGCCAACGCGCCGACGGAAGTGGTCACGCAGGAGCGCGCGCGACTCGCGGACTGGAACACGCAATTGGACGCGCTGCGCGAGCAGGCCTCGAAGCTGTCGTAGCGTGCGCGACCTGCGCGTCGCACCAGTTGCTCACCGATGTCACGAGTGCCGCGGCAGCAGCTCCATCGCCATCACGATCGCGTCCTCGCGGCCGCGGCGCGCGGGGTAGTAATTCGGCCGGCGGCCGATCTCGTTGAAACCGGCGTGCTCGTACATCGCCTGCGCGCGCGCATTGGACGGGCGCACTTCCAGGTACACGCGCTGGGCGCGATGCATGCGCGCGAGATCCAGCAGCCGCTGCAGGATGCGCCGGCCGTGGCCCTGCTTCTGCTGTTTCGGCGCGACGCAGATGTTCAGCACGTGCGCCTCACCCGCTCCGGTGGAGAGGATGCCGTAGCCGATGATCTCGCCGTCCGCCTGCAACACCCAGCATTTGTGGCCGGCGGTGAGGCAGTCGCGGAAGATCTGCGGCGACCACGGGAACTCGTAGGCGCTGGCCTCGACCGCCGCGACCTGCGCGACGTCGTGGCGCGTCATCGGGCGCCATTGCGGCAGGGGAGCGGCAGCCACGGCGACCATCTCAACCCACCGCTCCGGCCTCGCGCGCCAGTCGCTGCATCAGCTCCCACAGCTCGCGCTTGCGCGCGCGGTCGGCTTCAAGCGTGGCGAGCGCATCCGCGCGCAACACGCGCGTGGCATCGATGCCCGCCGGCAGTTGCACTTCGCCGAACGCCAACACGCGCACGCGCGGATCGCTCTCCGCATCCGCCTGCCGCACGCACTGCAAGCCGAGCGCGCTGATCGCCTCGGTGATCTTCGTGTAGAGCGTCGCCAATGCGGGCTGGTTGATTTCCGCCTGCGACCGCAGCAGAGCGATGCGCCTGTCAGGCGCGACCGGTGGCGGCGCCGACACCACGGCTGCCGCCGGTTTCGAAACGGATGTCGTTTCCGCAATCCCGGCGCGCGCCCGCAGACGCATCGGCGTTGCCCCCAGCGCCCGCAAAACCTGTGCGCGTGAAATGCTTGCCGTCCCTGTGCTCATCCGCGGTTCACTCCTTCGGCGCCGATTGCCGCCGCTGCGCACGCAGGCGCCGGCGCGATGAGCGGCTGCGCAGCCCCCACAGCGTCATGACCGGGCCGGACAACACGTACAGGCCGATGATGATCAGCAGCACCGTCGCGGTATCGAGCACCAGCGCCACGATGATCAGCACCGCCAGGATGATCCACACGAACGGCACGCGATCGTTGCGCGGCCAGGTCTTGAAGCTGAAATAGCGTACGCGGCTGACCATCAACAGTCCCGCCACGCCCGCGAGGATCGGCGTGAAGAAGCACAGCCACGCGCCTTCGATCTGCGCCTCGCGCATCGTCCACACGAACGACATGCAAAGACCCGCGGCGGCGGGACTCGCCAGTCCCTGGAAATAGCGCTTGTCCGCAACGCCGACCTGGGTGTTGAAGCGTGCCAGCCGCAACGCCGCGCAGGCCGCGTACAGGAATGCCGCGGCCCAGCCCAGCTTGCCCCAGAGCACGCCGTAATCGCGCAGGTATTGCAATGACCATGTGTAGAGCACCAGCGCCGGAGCGAGGCCGAAGCTGACCAGGTCGGAAAGCGAGTCGTACTGCACGCCGAACTCGCTTTGCGTCTTGGTCAGGCGCGCCACGCGTCCATCCATGCCATCCAGCAATGCGGCGACGAACACCGCGATCGCCGCATCAGTGAAATATCCGCCGATCGCCGCGACGATCGCGTAGAAGCCGGCGAACATCGCGCCGGTCGTGAACAGGTTGGGCAGGAGATAGATGCCGCGCCGTCGCAGCGGCGGGCGCGGAGGTTGCGGCGATGGAGGCGTAGGATCGTTCATGGGCTGGGTCTGCTCGGATCCAGACGTCTCGAATAGTGGCTCGGTTCGCAAGTCTAAATCATACCCGTGACCCAACGCGCTTGTTCCGTGGGCCATGTAGTGCTATCCAGTGCGCAACCAACCGCGCCCCGACGCGCACCGGAGATGAACCATGTCGCGCCTGCCCGTTTTCGTGCTAGCTGCCGCCGCGCTCGCCCTCGCCGCATCCGCGGATGCGCAGGTCTACAAATGGAAGGATGCCAACGGCACGGTGCACTACTCCGACTCGGCGCCGAACAGCGGCGTCGAGTATCAGAAGGTGAAAATCAGCAGCAACGTCGGAACGCCCGTGGCGGCAGCGACAAGCGCCGCGGCCGCTTCGAATGCAGGGTCCGCGCAGGCCGCCACACAACCGGCTCCCGCCTCCACGGCCAGAATTCCTGATACCGCCGCCAATCGCGCCAAGCTGTGCAGCGATCTGGATCGCAACATCGGCCTGCTCGACAGCGACCGGCCGCTGACTTCCGGCGACGCGAATTCCCCGCAGCAGAACATGAGCGACGTGCAGCGCCGCCAGGAGCTCAACACTGCGCGGGCGCAGAAGGCGCAGTACTGCACCGGCGGGTGAGGCCATCGCTCTCGCGATGATCTGAATCGTCGAGAAGGCGCCGGCACGAGAGCCTGTCTCTACCGCGCCGTCCAGCGACGCGGATTGCCTTTATCCGGTGTAGGAGCGCGCCTGCGCGCGACAACGGAGCTCTTCGCCCTGGATGGCATATGCAAGCAGCCGTCCATGGAGCGCTTCCCGGCCCGCACATCCATGTGCGGGCGTTCGTCAGCGCAGCCGATGCCATTCAAGGCATCGGCTAGGCGCGCTGCCTCACCCCGCTTTCGCTACAATCGCGGGTTCATTCCAAGTCGACGCCAACATGCGCCTGTCCCGATTCCACCTCGCCACCACGCGCGAGGCGCCCTCCGACGCCGAGATCGCCAGCCACAAGCTGATGCTGCGCACCGGCATGATCCGCAAGCTCAGCTCCGGCATCTACACCTGGGCGCCGCTGGGCCTGCGCGTGCTGCGCAAGGTGGAAGGCATCGTGCGCGAGGAAATGCAGCACGCCGGCGCGATCGAAATGACCATGCCGTGCGTGCAGCCGCGCGAATTGTGGGAGGAATCCGGGCGCTGGGGGAAATACGGTCCCACGCTTTTGAAAATGCGCGACCGCAAGGAGCAGGAATACTGCTTCGGCCCGACCCACGAGGAAATCATCTGCGATTTCGTGCGCAGCGAGATTTCCAGCTACAAGCAATTGCCGATCACGTTTTTCCAGATCCAGACCAAGTTCCGCGATGAAATCCGCCCGCGTTTCGGCGTGATGCGCGCGCGCGAATTCCTGATGAAGGACGCCTACTCGTTCCATCTCGACGAACAATCCGTCGGCGAAACCTACGCCAAGATGTACGAAGCCTATTCGCGCATCTTCACCCGGCTCGGCCTGAAATTCCGCGCGGTGGCGGCGGATTCGGGAGCGATCGGCGGCGATGTCAGCCACGAATTCCAGGTGCTCGCCGACTCGGGCGAGGATGCGATCGCGTTTTCGAACGAATCCGATTACGCGGCGAACGTGGAATTGGCGGAAGCCGTCGCACCGGAGGCGGTCCGTCCCGAACCTTCGCAGCCGCTGAAGCGCGTGGACACGCCCACGCAGAAGACCATCGAGGACATCACCGCTTTCCTGAAGGTGCCCGCCACGCAGTGCGTGAAGACCCTGCTGGTGCGCGGCACCGAAGGCGTGGTGGCCTTGTGCCTGCGCGGCGACCACGAATTGAACGAGGTGAAAGCCTCGAAGCTGCCGGAACTGGGCGGTGAATCGATCCTTGCGTCCGAAGAACAGATCCTGGCCGCGACCGGCGCGCATGCCGGTTTCATCGGCCCGGTCGGCCTGCCCGAGGACGTGCCGGTGATCGTGGATCGCGCGGCCGCGGTGCTCGCCGATTTCGTCTGCGGCGGCAACCAGGACGGGACGCATTACACCGGCGCCAACTGGTTCCGCGATGCACGCGTGACGCGCGTGGCCGACCTTCGCAAGGTCGTGGTGGGCGATCCGTCTCCGGACGGCCGCGGCACGCTCGACATCGCACGCGGCATCGAGGTCGGGCACATCTTCCAGAACGGCTGCAAGTACACGCAGGCGATGAACGTCACCGTACTGGATGCCAACGGCAAGTCGGTCACGCCGTTTACCGGCTGCTACGGAATCGGCGTATCGCGCATCGTCGCCGCCGCGATCGAACAGAATCACGACGAGCGCGGCATCATCTGGCCGGAACCGATGGCGCCCTGGCGCGTGGCGGTGTGCGTGATCAATCCGAAGAACGACCCGAAAGTCGCGGAAGCGGCGGCAGCGCTTTATCGCGAATTGAACGAAGCCGGCATCGAGACCGTGCTGGACGACCGCGGCCTGCGCCCGGGCCCGATGTTCGCCGACATCGAACTGATCGGCGTTCCGCATCGCATCGTGGTCAGCGAACGGGGGCTCGCGGCCGGCACCTTCGAATATCGCGGGCGCCGCGATGCCGAAAGCCGGAACCTGGACAAACAGCCGCTCCTGACGTTGTTCGAATAAAAACCGCGAGGTTTTATTCCGGTGATTCCGGATTCCGCTCCGGATATCCCGCCATTTTGCGTGCTGCGGTTTTTTAGGCCAGAATGTCCGGACGCCGGTCCTGATTATTCGCATGTCCAGGCCGGCTTTTGCCACTGCCTAGTCCCGAGGAGTCCCCATGGCTATTGATCTGAAGTCGCTCAACGCCAATCAACTGGATGAATTGATCCGCAAGGCCAATGCCCGCAAGGGTGATCTGGGCAAGGAACGCGCCGCCAAGGTTCGCGCCAAGGTGGACGCACTGATCAAGGCCGAGGGCTTCACGTTCGCCGACCTGTATGGCGGTCGCGGCGGCCGTCGCGGCAAGCGCGGCAAGGTCGCACCGAAATACCGCAACCCGGCCAATGCGGCGGAAACCTGGTCCGGCCGCGGCAAGCGCCCGCGCTGGTTCAACGATGCATTGAAAGCAGGCAAGAGTGAAAAGAGCCTGCTGATTAAATAACGGGAATCGGAAATCGGGAATGGGGAATCGGAAAGCAGTTGATCGCTCTTCCGATTCCCTCTTTCCCATTTCCGTCTTTACAAACTCCGCCTCGGCGCCACCAATAAGTCGCCGAACAGCAATCCAGCCACCAGGGCAATCAGAAGTGTCACCAGCAGGATGCCGGTCTGCATTCCCACGCCGACTTCATTGGTGAACAGATAGGACATGCTGCGGAAACCCACGCTGCCCGGCACCAGCAGCAGGATGCCGGGCTCGCGCACCAGCGCGCCCGGACGATGCGCGATCCTCGCGTACAGATTCGCCAGCGCCGCCAGGATCAGTCCGCCGATGAATACGCCGAATGGCGCGCCCAATGCCGCGCCGCCGAAATGCGTGGCGAGATACCCGACCACCACTGCGCCGATCACCAGCAGGTAATCGCGGCGCGCCGCCTGGAACAGCATCGCGAACGAGACCGCGCCTACCAGCAGCGCCGGCCACTGCGCCCATTCCGGCAACGGCGCCCAGGGATGATGCATGGATTTGATGTGCAGCACCGCGCAGACCTGCGCCGCGGCCACGGTGCCGAAGGTCAGTTTCAGCAACGTCGCGATCGCACCGGCCACGCGCGACACACCCGAGACCAGGTGCGCGCTGGACAGCTCGCGCACCGCATTGGTCAACGTCATGCCCGGCACCAGGATGATCAATGCGGACAGCACCACCGACTTCACCGCCAGCGGCACGATCCAGGCGCTGATCGCGATCGTGATGAAGGTGACGAGCAACGCGGCGAGGGCCTCGCTCGCGGCGGCGAGCCGCGGCCGGCCGATGCCGGCGATTGTCAGCGCGCCGATCAGCAGGCCCAGGACACCGGACACGATCACGTCCGGCCAGCCGGTGCTCAACAGCACCGCCACGCTGGCCGCCGCCAGGCCGTAGCTTCCAATGATGGCGTACACGCCGCGCCGCGACAGCGGCCGGCCCAGCTCGCGCAATTGCACCAGCCCGTCGCGCGGATGCAGGCTGCCATCGATCACGCGATCGGCGATCTCGTCGGCGCGGCACAGGCGTGCGAGGTTCACGTCACCCGGCGCCATGCGCAACACCTGCGTGAATTGCGCCAGGCCATCGCCATCGCGCTCGCTGAAGGACAGCACGGTGGAAGTCGGCGTGGACAGCGCCTCGCACTCGAAGCCCAGCCGCTGCGCGACCAACCCGATCGCCTGCTCCAGCCGCGGCGCCGCGGCGCCGTATTGATGCAGCCTGCGCGCCAGCTCGATCACGAAGCCGATCCGGGCGCGCGTGACGGGGTCGTCCGTGTTCATGCGTTCGCGCGGGCGCTCAGTCAACAGCACGGACTTTCAACGCCGTTCCTTCGACACCGATCACTTCGACCGTCGCTCCCGACGGCAAGTCAGGGCCTTCAACCAGCCACTGTCCGTCCCCCACGCGCGCCTTGCCACGGCCGTTGACGATGGGGGTTTCCAGCACGTAGCGCTGGCCGACCATGCGTGCTCCGCGGCGATTGAGAAGCGCCGAATCCGCCGACGCTTCGCGTTCGAGGCGCGGGCGCACGAACCGCCAGTACAGGATGCAACTGATGAACGCCAGCACCACGAAACCGATCGCCTGCGGCAACACGCCGAGCGTCGGCACGAACAGCGTGATCACGCCCATTGCCGCCGCGCCGATGCCGATCCACAGCAGGAAATAGCCGGGGACGAGCACCTCGCCGGCGATCAGTACCAGCGCCAGCACCCACCACACGTAATGCAAGGGAAAATTCATTGCGGCGATCTCAACCTTGCGTCACTGCCGGCGAACGCGTCGCGTTGCGTTGCTCCGCCTGTCGCGAAACCGCTTCCTTCGCGATCTCTGCAATGCCGGCCAGCGAGCCTATGATGCCGGTCGCTTCCATCGGCAGCAGCAACATTTTCTGGTTGGGCGAATCGGCCATGGCCTTCAGCGCTTCCACGTATTTTCCGGCGACGAAATAATTCAGTGCGTTGATGTCGCCGTGCTCGATGGCTTGCGAGACCACTTCGGTCGCCTTGGCTTCCGCGGCGGCGAGGCGCTCGCGCGCTTCCGCCTGGCGGAACGCGGCTTCCTTCTCGCCCTCGGCGGCCAGGATCACCGACTGCTTCTCGCCTTCGGCCTTCAGGATCGCGGCCTGGCGGAAGCCTTCCGCTTCGAGGATGTTCGCGCGCGTCTCGCGCTCGGCCTTCATCTGCCGTGCCATCGAATCCACGAGGTCCCGCGGTGGCTGGATATCCTTCAGTTCCACGCGCGTGATCTTGATGCCCCAGGGGTGCGTGGCCTCGTCCGCGACCTTCAGCAGCCGCGCGTTGATCTCGTCGCGCTTGGAAAGCGATTCGTCCAGGTCCAGGGAACCCAGCACCGTGCGGATATTGGTCATGATCAGGTTGGTGGTCGCCAGTTCCAGGTTGGCGACTTCATACGCCGCCTTGGCCGCGTCCAGCACCTGGTAGAACACGACGCCGTCCACCTTGACCACCGCGTTGTCCTTGGTGATCACGTCCTGCGAGGGGATCGCCAGCACCTGCTCCATCATGTTGATCTTGCGTCCGACCGCCTGGTAGATCGGAATCAGGAAATGCAGGCCCGGTTCGAGCGTGGCGGTGTATTTCCCGAAGGTTTCCACCGTCCATTCCCAGCCTTGCGGCACGATCCGTACCAGTTTGATCAGGACGATGATCGCGACGACTACGATGACTGCGGCAAGAATGGCGCCCATTGTTTTCCCCGTTGCGTTTCCGGTCGGGAGTATAAGCGGGAGACGGGAGGCGGGAGGCGGCGGGACGTAACGACAGTGTCGTCATTCCGGGGCTGTCGCGGATGCAATCCGCGACAGAACCCGGAATCCTCTTTGCCTTCCGCATCCGAAGAGCAGATTCCGGGTTCTGCCCGC
>DASSFA010000244.1:0-10071 GCA_035694895.1 Rhodanobacteraceae bacterium
TTGACATATACACTCGGGTTCCTGCGCTCCGGCGTCGGCCAATCTGCCTTCGCTCGCGACGCTTTGCGAAGATTCCCTCAATCCCTGCGAAGAGACGTTGACTACGGAACCGCGCCTGTCTAGCGTGCGGTTATGAACGCGGCAAACGCGCCCACGCCTTCCACCGAACCGGCCAATCCCGCGCCGGCCGACACCACCGACATAGACGCGCTGGCCGCGCGCCTGTCCGAATACCTCCCTTCCGAACAGATCACCCGCGTGCGCGGCGCGTACGCGGTGGGCGAACACGCGCACGGCGACCAGAAGCGCAAGAGCGGCGAGCCCTACATCACGCACCCGCTCGCTGTCGCCGGGATCCTCGCTCGATTGCATCTGGACGCCGAAACCATCATCGCGGCGATCCTGCACGACACGCTGGAAGATACCGGCCTCACCCGCGTGCAACTGGAAGCGAGCTTCGGCCCGACCGTCGCCGAACTGGTGGATGGCGTCACCAAACTGGACAGCATCGACTTCGCCTCGCGCCAGGAGGCCGATGCGGAGAGTTTCCGCAAGATGGTGCTGGCGATGGCGCGCGACCTGCGCGTGATCCTGATCAAGCTGGCGGATCGTCTGCACAACATGCGCACGCTGGGGGCGATGGACCCGGAAGCACGCCGCCGCATCGCGCGCGAAACGCTGGACATCTACGCGCCGATCGCCGCGCGGCTGGGCATGAACGCGTTCAAGGCGGAATTGCAGGACATCGGCTTCCGCTCGCTGCATCCGGACCGCTATCGCGTCATCGCGACCCGCATCAGGAGCGTGCTGGGCAATCGCCGCGAGGCGATGACGCGGATCGAGGGTGAATTGCGCGCCCGGCTCGCCGCGGACGGGATCGAGGCGCGGGTGGTCAGCCGGATCAAGTCGCCCTACAGCATCTGGTCGAAGATGCGCAGCACGCGCAAGTCGTTCGCGCAGCTGATGGACGTGTACGGATTCAGGGTGGTCACCGACACCGTTGCCCATGCCTATCAGGGGCTGGGTTCGGTGCACGCGCTGTACAAGCCGGTGGAAGGTCGCTTCAAGGATTTCATCGCCATCCCGAAGGCCAATGGCTACCAGTCGCTGCATACCGTTCTGTTCGGGCCGTTCGGCGCGCCGATCGAAATCCAGATCCGCACGGCGGACATGGACATCGTCGCCGAGCGGGGCATCGCGGCGCACTGGGCCTACAAGACCGATGTCGCGCCGTCCAACAGCGCGCAACTGCGCGCGCGCGAGTGGCTTTCCAGCCTGGCGGACAGTCAGGCAAGCACGCCCTCGTCGCTGGAATTCCTGGAGAACGTCAAGATAGACCTCTTCCCGGACGAGGTTTATCTGTTCACTCCGCGCGGCGACATCCTGTCCCTGCCCAAGAACGCGACCGCGCTGGATTTCGCCTATGCGGTGCATACCGACGTGGGCCACCACGCAGTGGCCGCACGGATAGATGGGGCGTTGGCACCGTTGCGCGCGCTGCTCGCCTCGGGCCAGACGGTGGAGATCGTCACCGCGCCTTCGGCCACGCCGAATCCGCAATGGCTGGATTTCGCGGTAACCGGCAAGGCGCGCACCGCGATCCGGCATTTCCTGAAACGCCTGCAGCATGAGGACGCGGTGGAATTCGGCCATCGCATGCTCGATCGTGCGCTGGACTCGCTCGGGTCCAGCCTCGATTCGATTCCCGCCGAAGCGCTGGAGAAGTACCTGCAACAGAACAACCAGCGCCGGCTGGAGGAACTGCTTTCCGACGTGGCGCTGGGCAACCGCATGCCCGACCAGGTCGCCGCGCAACTGGTCGCGCTGCACGGCAAGGTGATCGGTGCGATCCCGCGGTCGCGCGAGAAAATCCGCATCAGCGGGGCGGAACGCGGCATCCTGAGCTTCGGCAATTGTTGTCATCCGTTGCCGGGCGACACGATCGTGGGCTATCTCTCGCCCGGCAAGGGCATCGTCGTGCACCGCACCGAGTGCCCCAACCTGACCGAACTTTCCAAGCTGCCGGAGCGACGCGTGGAGATCGAATGGGACCGCGACGTGCAGGGCGACTACAAGGCGCAGTTGCGGAGCGAGGTGGTCAACCGGCCCGGCGTGCTCGCCACCGTCGCCGCCGCGATCGCCGCCGCCGGCTCCAACATCGAGAACGTCGAATACACCGAACGCAGCCCGTTCGCCGCGACCTTGCTGTTCACGCTGGAAGTGAAAGACCGCAAGCACCTCGCCGACGTGATGCGGCGGGTGCGGCGGACCGGCGTGGTTAACGGGGTGTATCGCTATCCGGTGTGATTGAGCGGCCGCAAAGCTGCTGCGCTCGGCAGCTTGCGCGCCGGCGGTGCTCGGCATCCTCATGTACTGACGTGTACACTCCGGTGCCTGCGCTCCGGCGACGCGCAATCTGCCTTCGCTCGCGACGCTTTGCAATCCGCTCAATGGGATCGAGACATGCCCCGCACCCCCATCCATTCCCCGGACGCGCCGAAGGCGATCGGTCCGTACTCTCAGGCGATCCGCAGCGGCAACACCCTGTATCTCTCCGGCCAGACGCCGCTCGATCCGGCCACCGGCGAGATGGTTGCGGGCGGCATCGAGGAGCAGGCCACGCGCGTGTTCGAGAACCTGAAAGCCGTGCTGAATGCGGCCGGCGCTTCGTTCGACGACGTGGTGCGGGTTGCGATCTACATGACCGACCTCGGCAACTTCGCCACGGTGAACGAGGTGATGAAGCGCTACTTCCGCGAACCCTATCCGGCGCGTTCCACCATCGGCGTGGCCGCGTTGCCGCGGGGCGCCGCGGTCGAGATTGACCTGGTCGCGGTGATCGGCGGCTGATCCGCGCCTGTCGGCGCGCGCCGACAGGACGAGTTGCATTCCGCGCATCGCGCATGCGCGCCGCATTCGCTAACCTTGCGCGCGATGACCAGTGCGCGCGTGATCGCCAGTCCACAGGAATATGACCCCGGCCTCGCGCCGGTGTCGTCGCTGCCGGGCGTCGGCCCGGCGGTGCAGCAGAGCCTGCAAAAACTGGGCATCGCGCGCGTACAGGATCTGTGGTTCCACCTGCCGTTGCGCTACGAGGACCGCACGCGGCTGACACCCATCCGCGATCTCCGCATTGGCGAAGCCGCGCAGGTGGAAGGCGTGGTCGAAGCGGTGGAAACCGCGTTCCGCTATCGCGCGCAACTGCGGGTGGCGATCACCGATGACTCACGCCAAACGTTGGTGCTGCGCTTTTTCCATTTCCGTCGCGCACAAAGCGAGCGCCTGGCTCCGGGCACGCGGCTGCGTTGCTACGGCGAGGTTCGGCACGGCGCGCACGGGCCGGAGATGGTGCATCCGCAATACCAGGTCCTGCACGGCGTCCGCGACGTCGAGGAACGGCTGACGCCGGTTTACCCCGCGACCGAAGGACTCGGCCAGCAGCGCCTGCGCTCGATCATCGGCAAGGCGCTGGAGCGTCTGCCGGATGAAGCGAAGCTGGAGCTGATTCCCGAATCCCTGCGCGAACCCTTGCATCTGCCTTCGCTGCGCGAGGCCTTGCTGGTCGCGCACCGCCCGCCGCCGGAAGCCGACCTGGATGCGCTCGCGCGCGGAGCGCATCCGGCGCAGCACCGTCTGGCGTTCGAGGAATTGCTGACCCATCACCTGAGCCTGAAGCGCCTGCGCGCGCAGGTGCGCACCCATCGCGCGCCAGCCTTGCGCGCGAACGCAAGTTTGCGCAAGCGACTCCTGGATGCGTTGCCGTTTGCATTGACCGGCGCGCAGCAGCGCGTGGAGGCGGAAGTCGCGAAGGATCTCGCGCGCGCCAAACCGATGTTGCGGCTGGTGCAGGGCGACGTCGGATCAGGCAAGACGGTGATCGCTGCCCTCGCGGCATTGGGCGCGATCGCAAACGGAAAGCAGGTCGCGCTGATGGCGCCGACCGAACTGCTCGCCGAGCAGCACCTGCGCAGCTTCCGAGCCTGGTTCGAGCCGCTCGGCATCGACGTGATCTGGCTGGCCGGCAAGGTGCAGGGGCGTGCGCGCCGGGCTGCATTGGCTGCGGTCGCGCAGGGCGCGCCGGTGGTGATCGGCACGCATGCGCTGATGCAGGAAGGCGTGGAGTTCAGGAATCTCGCGCTGGCCATCGTGGACGAGCAACACCGCTTCGGCGTGCAACAGCGCATGGCCCTGCGGGACAAGGGGGCGGACGCGAAGTCGTTCCCGCATCAACTTGTACTGACCGCCACGCCGATCCCGCGGACGCTCGCGATGAGCGTGTATGCCGATCTCGACATCTCCGCGCTGGACGAATTGCCGCCGGGCCGCACGCCGGTGCAGACCACCGCCGTTTCGAACGCGCGCCGCAGCGAGGTGATCGAGCGCATCCGTGCCGCCTGCGCGGAAGGGCGGCAGGCGTACTGGGTGTGCACGATCATCGAGGAATCCGAACAGCTGGTCGCGCAGGCGGCGGAAGTGACCTTTGCGGAGCTCTCCGCAGCGCTGCCGGAACTCAGGATCGGCCTGCTGCACGGGCGCATGAAACCGACCGAAAAACAGGCCACGATGGATGCGTTCAAGGCCGGCGGGATCGCGTTGCTGGTGGCGACCACGGTGATCGAGGTGGGCGTGGACGTGCCCAATGCCAGTCTGATGGTGATCGAGAACGCCGAGCGGCTGGGGCTGGCGCAACTCCACCAGTTACGCGGACGGGTGGGGCGCGGCAGGGTGGCCTCGCATTGCGTGTTGCTCTATCAGCCGCCGCTTTCGAGTCTCGCCAAACAGCGGCTGGAAACCATGCGCGAGACCAACGACGGGTTCCTGATTGCCGAACGCGACCTGCAGCTGCGCGGCCCCGGCGAATTGCTGGGCACGCGCCAGACCGGCGAGCTGGGCTTCCGGATCGCCGATCTGTCCCGCGATGCCCACCTGCTGCCCGTCGTCCAGCGCGTGGGCGCAGCGATGCTGAAGGAGCATGCCGACCTGGCGACCAGACTGGTTTCGCGCTGGATAGGCGGGGCGGCGCGGTTCGCGGATGCTTGACCGGCATTGCGCCGGGACACGCGGCGCTGTTACACTGCCGCTCTTTTCTCGCGCGAAACCCTCGCGCCCGGAGCCTCACGATGAAAGCCGACACCCATCCGAACTACCAGCCGGTGGTGTTCCAGGACGTCAGTTCCGATTTCGCGTTCCTGACGCGCTCGACCATGACCTCCAAGGAAACCATCAAGTGGGAGGACGGCAAGGAATACCCGCTGGTCAAGGTGGAAATTTCCAGCGCCTCGCACCCGTTCTACACGGGCAAGCAGAAGGTGATGGATACCGGTGGTCGCATCGACAAGTTCAAGCGCCGCTACGCGGCGGGTGCGAAGAAGTGAGTTCAGGATGAACTCATCCCGGACAGCACATGGATGTGCGTTGATCCGGGATCCAGGTCGTCAGACAAAGCGCCGGCCCTCGTGCCGGCGCTTTGCTTTTGGCGCGCCAGCTTTCCGCACATGCAGTCTTCCGAGCTGCCTGTGCGATAATAGTGGATTGTCCTGTCCAGCCGGATCGCGTGCGATCCCCCGGATGCAAGCCAAGGAGCAAGCCGTGTCCAAGACCATCGCCCTGACCGATCGCGCAGATCATTCCGTGCAACTTCCGCTGGTGGAAGGCACGCTCGGTCCGAGTTGCGTGGACATCGGCGCGCTGTACAAGGACACCGGCCACTTCACCTATGATCCCGGCTTCGCCGCCACCGCGGCCTGCAAGAGCGCGATCACCTTCATTGACGGCGAGAAGGGCGTGCTGCTGTATCGCGGTTACCCGATCGAGCAACTCGCCGAGAAATCCAACTTCCTGGAAGTCGCCTACCTGCTGCTGGAAGGCGAACTGCCGACGACCGAGCAATTCGGCAAGTTCGAAGACCAGGTGACGCATCACACGATGATGCACGAGTCGCTGAAGTACTTCCTTCACGGCTTCCACCACGACGCGCATCCGATGGCGATGCTGTGCGGCGCGATCGCCTCGCTGTCCGCGTTCTACCACGACAACCTGGACAACGAGGATCCGGCTCAGCGCAAGCTCGCGGCGATCCGCCTCATCGCCAAGATGCCGACGATCGCGGCGGCTGCGTACCGCTATTCGATCGGCTGGCCGTTCCGCTATCCGCGCAACAACCTCGAATACGTCACCCGCTTCCTGCACATGATGTTCGAGGTGCCGAGCGAGCCGCTGGCGCTGAACCCGGTCGCTGCGAAAGCCCTGGACCTGCTGTTCATCCTGCACGCCGATCACGAACAGAACGCCAGCACCTCGACCGTGCGGCTTGTCGGTTCCACCGGTGCCAATCCGTATGCCTCGATCGCGGCCGGCATCGCCGCGCTGTGGGGCCCCGCGCATGGCGGCGCCAACGAGGCGGTGCTGAAGATGCTTGCCGAGATCGGCGATGCGAAGAACGTCGAGAAGGCGGTCGCGCGCGCCAAGGACAAGGATTCCGGCTTCCGCCTGATGGGCTTCGGCCATCGCGTCTACAAGAATTTCGACCCGCGCGCGAAGATCATCCGCGAGATGACCCACAAGGTGCTCAACGAGCTGGGCATCAGCGATCCGCTGCTGGATATCGCGCTGAAGCTGGAAGATGCCGCGCTCAAGGACGATTACTTCGTCGAACGCAAGCTGTACCCGAACGTGGATTTCTATTCGGGCATCATCTACAAGGCGCTGAAGATCCCGACCGAGATGTTCACCGTGATGTTCGCGATCGCGCGCACCGCCGGCTGGATCGCGCACTGGATCGAACAGCACGAAACCCCTGGCGCGCGCATCGGCCGTCCGCGCCAGGTGTATACCGGCGCCACGCCGCGCGATTACGTGGGGATGGAAAACCGATAAGCGGGAAGAGGGACACGGGAGACGCAAGCAGCCGTTCGCTTACGTCTCCCGTCTCTCGTCTCCCGTCTCTCCGCTTTCGAACTGCGCGATCTCTTCCTCCGCCAGCATCGCTTCCAGCGATGCCAGTGACGCGCGCCGCATCGGGCGCTCGTCTATGCGATCCAGCGGCGGCTGCCGCAGCGCATCGCGCGGCATCAGCGTGAGATCCATCGCGATGCCTTCCGCCGCGAACAGCAGCACCGGAAGATCGGCATCGCGCTGACGATCCATGCGCAGCGTTCGCGTGCGCTGTTCGAAGGGGATGCCGCGTTCGTGCAGGAACATCGCGACGTCCTCGGGCGAATCGCAGAACACGTGCAGGCTCACCGCCGAGTGCGCGTCGGCCGTGCCTTCCAGCACCGCGCCGACCAGCCGCGGCTCGAAGCGCGCCAGAAAACGCATGGCTTCCGCCGCTGCCTCGCGGCGTTCGCGCAGGGCCTGCGGTTGCGATTCGGAGAGGAACAGGCGCTGGTGCTCGCGCAGCGCATCCTCGATCTCGCGATTGCGCGGCAGCCCTTGTTCGTCGCCGATGCCGAGCCGCTGCGCGGCTTTCAGCTTGGCCTGGCGGTAATCGCGAATGCCGTGCTCGCTGATCAGTCGCGCGGCTTCAAGCGCGACGCGGCGGCGCATCTGCCGGCTGCGATCCTGCGCGTGGATGCGGTGGTACTCGGCCGCTTTGCGCATCTTCGTTCTCCATCCAGCGCGACGGGGTCAGTGTGGCAAGATGGCGCGCAAGATGGAAGGGGCGCGTGCAGGGGCGAGAGACGAGTAGCGAGGGCGCGCTTTTCGTCATGCTTCGCGAGAATGCAGACGCTTGCTCGATGAACCCGTGGCTATCAAGCGCACAAAGAGTCGAAGCACCCTCGCTACTCGCCCCAAATCCCTGCTCAGAAAATATCGTACGCCGGCGATTGATCCTGGTTCTGCGCTTGCGTGCGCAGGCGATCCAGATCCTCGACCTTGAACACCTCGCTCATGGCATTGGGATCGCCTGCCGGAGCCAGCGCACCGGTCACGCTGTCAATGGAGGCCGTGACGATGCCTGGAGGCATCGGCACGCTGTTTTCGGGTTTGCCCTGCAACGCCGGACCCATGAATGCCATCCAGATCGGCAGCGCGGTCTCGGCGCCGAACTCGCCCTTGCCGAGCGAATCATAGTTGTCGAAACCGACCCACACGGTCGCAACCAGGTCGCCGTTGAAGCCGCAGAACCAGCCGTCGCGATGATCGTTGGTGGAGCCTGTCTTGCCGGCGAGATCGTTGCGGCCCAGGGACTTCGCCGCTGCCGCGGTGCCGTGGTCCACCACGCTCTTCATCAGCGAGGTGATCAGGTAATCGTTGCGCGCGTCGATCACGCGCGGCGCAAGGTTCGGCATGTCGGGCTGCGCGGTACCAACGCTGGATGCGGAGGCGGGCACTTGCAGCGCTTCGCCCGGATCGCCGGCCGCCGCGGAAGGTTGCAACGGCGCGGTCGCCACGGCCTTGCCCTCGTCCAGCAGGCGCGCAGTGCAGTTGCGGCAGGCACGCGGCGGATTGGCGCGATATACCGCACGGCCGTCGCGGTCATCGATCTGCGCGATGTAATACGGATTCACCAGGAACCCGCCGTTGGCGAAGACCGAGTAGCCTCGTGCCATCGCCATCGGTGAAACCGAAGCGGTGCCGAGTGCGAGCGAGAGGTTGGACGGCATCGCATCCAGCGGGAAGCCGAAGCGGGTGATGTATTCGCGCGCGTAGCGGATGCCGATCGCGTCCAGCAGCCGGATCGAAACCAGGTTCACCGATTGCGCCAGCGCCTCGCGCAGGCGCATCGGGCCACGGAATTTTCCGTCGTCGTTGCCCGGTGTCCACAGGCCGCCCGGCACGGACGGATCCGGCAGCGCGATCGGCGCGTCGTTGACGATCGAGGCCGGCGTGAAGCCGCGATCGAAAGCCGCGGAGTAGATGAAGGGCTTGAAGCTCGAGCCCGGCTGGCGCGCGGTCTGGATCGCGCGATTGAACTTGCTGCGCTCGAAACTGAAGCCGCCGACGAGCGCCTTCACCGCGCCATCCTCGGGATCGAGCACCACCATCGCCGACTGCGCGGCGGGAATCTGGCTCAGTTCCCATTTGGGTTCGGCGGGTTTCTTGTCCTTCTTCGGATCGGCGGCCGCCTGTTGGCTGTCATCGGATAACGCCAGGCGCACGATATCGCCACGGCGCAGGATCGCCGCCACGCCTTCGCCGCCGGTCTTGGCCTTGCGCGCGTACCGCTGCGCCCACTTCACCGCCGCTGCATCGAGCTCCACCGAATGCGCGGCATCCAGATACACCGTCGCATGATCGCGATCCACCTGCGTCACGATGCCCGGCAGCAGGCCGGAAATCGAGTGATAGTCGGCCAGCGCATGGTCGTAATCCTGCGCGCCCGCCTGCGCGGCCAGGTCCACGTGCGCTTCGGGGCCACGGTAGCCGTGGCGATGGTCGTAGTCTTCCAGACGCGTGCGCAGCGCCGTGTTGGCGAGATCCTGCAGGCGGCTGTCCACGGTGGTGCGCACCACGTAACCGTCGGTGAGCGCCTGGCTGCCCAGCCGTTCGATCGCCTGCCTGCGCACCATCTCGGCCAGATACGGCGCGTCCACCTGCACAGGTGGCTCGTGCGCGGAGGCGTCGTCCGGTGTACTCGCTGCAGTCTGATACTGCGCCTGCGTGATGAAGTTGTGGTCCAGCATCTGCCGCAGCACGTAATTGCGCCGCGCGGTCGCGTGCTGGCGGTTGTAAAGCGGGTTGCCGGTCGTCGGCGCCTGCGGCAGGCCCGCCAGCATCGCGCACTCGGCCAAAGTGAGCTGGTCGAGTTTCTTGCCGTAGTAGAACTCGGCGGCGGCGGCCACGCCGTAGGCCCGATGGCCGAGGAAGATCTTGTTCAAGTACAGCTGGAGGATTTCATCCTTGCTCAACTCGTTCTCGATCCGGAACGCGGTGAACATCTCGATCAGCTTGCGCGTGTAGCTCTTCTCGGGGCTCAGGAAGAAGTTGCGCGCGACCTGCTGGGTGATGGTCGAACCGCCCTGCGCCTTGTCGCCGCCGGTGATCATCACGTGCCACGCCGCGCGCGCGGTGCCTTCCCAGTCCACGCCGGGATGGTGGTAGAAGTCCGCGTCCTCCGCGGCGAGGAAG
>DASSFA010000245.1:0-5004 GCA_035694895.1 Rhodanobacteraceae bacterium
AGCGTGCCCCGATGGTCGGATACGGCCATGCGCAGGTTGACATCGCGCGGTCGATCTTCCTGCAATTTCTGATGCCAATGCTGCGCAGGCTCGATATTGATGCCGCGCCAGCCGCGCTCGTAAAAGGCCTTGGTGACCGAATCCACCACCGGATCCTGTGCGCCGACATCCATGTAGAACCCACGTTCGACGTCCCGCAAGGCCCGAAACAGCATCACGTCTTCGTAATTCTGTGCATATGAAATGAAGGTCATGACGCGCAGCGCACCTCGATTGCGGGTGGCACCCAGGCACTGCCGATGAATTGGGGGCGATTGGCATTGGCCACCGTGAAGATCAGAGCCAGGTCACGCCATTCGTAATTGTTGATCAGGTGCGTATCCGTACTGACCAGCGCGGTGGAAACCGAATAACTGCCTGCGCCGAAGTTCATCGGAAAGGCGATTTTGTAGTCCACTATCTGGCCAGCCTCGAGATGTTCGAGCGTCTGCTTGGTGAAGTAGGTATTGGTTCCGAACACCGGCTGGCCCAGGCGGTCCTTGATCATGTAGCCGAACACAAGCCGTGGAACCGGCTTGTGAACCACCACGCGCACGCGCATTTCCACCGGCTCGCCGACGTTGACGAATTCCACAGGCTCACCGGCCTGATTGAATAATGCAATGGATTCGACCGTCGCCTCGCCGGTGCCGGAAGTGGTCTGCGCCTTGCCGCTGCCGTGGCGGGTGACCTGCACGTTCTCGTTTTCCTTTGCAGCAATCAACGCGTTGTAGTAATCCATTACTTCCTCGGGCGGCCCGTCCTTGAGCAATGCGCCTCGGTCGAGCAGGATGGCGCGGTCGCACAGCGACTGGATCGCACCGGGATCGTGCGAGACGATCAGCAGCGTCGTGCCCTGCTCGCGGAATTCGCGAATGCGCGCCATGCTCTTGTGCGAGAAGTAGGCGTCGCCCACCGACAGCGCCTCATCCACGATCAGGATTTCCGGCCGGATCGCGGTCACCACGCTGAACGCGACGCGCATCTGCATGCCCGAGGAATAGGTGCGGATCGGCTGATCGAAGTAATCACCGATCTCGGCAAATTCCTCGATATATGGCATGACCGCATCGATCTGCGCCGCGCTCATGCCCATCAGGCCCGAGGAGTAGCGCGCGTTCTGACGGCCCGTCAGATCCGGGTTGAAGCCCATCCCGAGCTCAAGGATCGCGGCGATGCGTCCGGCCACATGTATTTTTCCTTCGCTCGGGCGCAGCGTGCCCGTCACCAGCTTCAGCAATGTGCTCTTGCCGGCGCCGTTTTGGCCGACGATGCCGACCGCTTCGCCGGCGTGCACTTCGAAATTGAGGTTGCGCAGCACCCAGTGCTCGCTGGCCGGCGCCTGTTTCCAGCCGAACCAGCCCAGGATGCGCTGCCATTCCATGCGGTACTCGCGAAAGGCCTTCCCGACACCCTCGATTTTCATGACCGCGCCGCTCACAACACATCCACCATGTCGGGCGAGGACCTGCGAAACAACACGAGAGCCATGCCGAGCAACACCATCGCGACAACCGCCACCGCAATCAATCCCTTGATACTGGGCGCCTGCCCCCACAGCAGTGTGCGCTGGAATGCCGTCACCATCTGGAACATCGGATTGAGGTGCATCAGCGCGGAGGCGCGACCGGGCAGCACGCTTGTCATGTACACCACCGGCGTCAGCCAGAACCAGAGTTGCAGCACCACCACCATCACCTGCGCCACGTCGCGGACGAACACGTTGAGCACGCCGAGCACCAACCCGAGCCCGAGCGCGAACGCCAGCGTGATCGCGATCAGTACCGGCAACCAAAGCCAGGCAAACGTGGGTTCGTGCCCGATCAAGACGTAGATGACGAGAGTCGCGGCCAGCAGGAACAGGTTGTTCACCAGCGCGGAGCCGGATACCACGAGCGGCAGGCACATGCGCGGGAACACGATCTTCTTCATCAGGTTTGCGTTGTCCACGAAAATCGTCAGGCAACGCATCACGACTTCCGCGAAAAGCGACCAGCTCAACATGCCGGCCAGCAGATAGATCACATAGGCATAGCGGTTGGTGACGCCGGGCAATCTGGCGGCGAGCACGCGCGAGAGGATCAGGGCGTAAATCGCACTCTGCGCCAGCGGTTGCAGGATCAGCCAGATCGCACCCAGGCGGCTGCGCGTGAAGCGGGTGCGCAAGTCGTTCCAGATGGCGCTCAGGATGAAATGGCGATAGCGCCACAGGGCGTACAGCAGGTCTTTCATGGTTTGGATGTTCCCTGGGCGCAGGCCGTCGCAAGCCGCCCTGCAGCGACGATTCGCAAACGTTCGATCACCGCCGAGGCGCAAGCGGAGGGATCGTATTGTCGCCGAATTCGCGCCTTGGCGGCAGCTCCCAACGTCCTGGCGCCGGCAGGATCGTCCGCCAGCATACGCATCTGCCGCGCGGCATGCGCGATGTCGGGCTCGGCCCATCGCTGATCCTGCCAATGCGGATATGCATTAGGTGGCAGGTCGACCAGGCGGAAATCCACCAGGCAGGCATTGTCCGCCGTCATGAAATCCATGTTCCCCGAATAGCCCGTGGCGACGACGGGTTTGCCCAAAGCCATCGCCTCGGCCATGCCGAGCCCCAGGCCCTCGCTCCGATGCAGCGAAACGTAAGCATCGCTGCACGCGATCAGTGACGAGACATCCGTGCGCGAGAGATGCCCGTCGCTGACAATAATGCGTGGATCGCTTCCTGTTGCATCCAGCAAGCGCAGATGCACATCGGGAAGGCGATCGGCATTCAGCGTCTTGACGAGCAGGCAGACATCGTCGCGATCCCGCGGAAATGCCGTCCGGAAAGCCGCGATCACGGCTTCGGGATTCTTGCGAAGCGGATAGGAGTGGTAGTCGAACGTGAACAGGAAAACGAAGCGATCATCCGGCACACCGAAGCGCTGTCGCTCGACCGCAGCGGGCGTCGGATAATCGAGCGGCATCGGCATCAACCGCACCGGCTTGTCGCTTATGGCAGCGATGCTGCGCCGGACGAATTCGCTGGCCACCCATACTTCATCCACGAACCGGAAGGCGTCGCGCCACGTGTCGGGGAAACGCTCGAGCTCCCAGAACCAGTAACCGATGACGCAGCGCCCGGCCGCTCGCTGCATCTCGAAATGCGCGCGTGCGCGCAACATCTGATCCGGGTTGATGAAGTAAAGACTCGAATTGTGCTCGGGCTCGTCCACCACCCAGCTGTCCAGCGAATGATCCTCGGCGCGCCCGGGCGTGGACACTTCGAAATCCATCAGTGCAAAAGGAAAGCCGGATCGTGCCAGCGCCTTGGCAAACCCGCGCACGCTTTCGCCGAGTCCAAACTCGCCTCGCACATAGCCATAGAGATTGACGCCCTGCCCCGCATGGCGTGGATCAATGTGGCGCGGTGGCAGGGATTCCGAAACGGGGAAAGTCGGCAATCCAGTCGCCACTGTTCGCGACGGATCAGACCCAATCGCGGTGCGCAGAAGCCTCCTGGTGGTCCGCAACTTCCATGCACTCGGCAGGCGCGCGTACACGGCCGCAACCGGCGCGAGCCGGCGCGCCTTGCTGATCAGATTCAATGCGATCCTTGCCGTGCGTCGCCATACGCTCATGTCGGCGGCCTTCAACCTCGGGCAGCGACCGTGACCGGAGCGCTCATGAACCGAGCGCGTTGTCGAGTTCCGCGCGCAGATCCGCCACATCCTCCACGCCGACCGACAACCGGATCAGGCCATCGCTGATACCGAGCCGCTTGCGATTCGCCGGCGGCACGGACGCATGCGTCATGATCGCCGGATGCTCGATCAGGCTTTCCACGCCACCGAGCGACTCGGCCAGCGCGAACAGCTCGCAGCGCTCCAGCATGCGGCGCGCCTTCTTCAGCCCGCCCTTGACGACGATGGTGACGATGCCGCCGAAGCCGTCCATCTGGCGCTTCGCCAGCGCGTGCTGCGGATGCGATTTCAGGCCCGGATAGATCACGCGCTCGACCGCGGGATGTTTCTCCAGCCATTGCGCAAGTTCCAGCGCGTTCGCGCAATGCGCGTGCATGCGCAGGGCGAGTGTCTTGACGCCGCGCAGCGCGAGAAACGCATCGAACGGACCGGCCACTGCGCCCACCGAGTTCTGCAGGAACGCCAGGCGTTCGGCCAGCTCCTTGTTCGCCGCGATCGCGACGCCACCGACCATGTCGGAATGGCCGTTGAGATATTTCGTCGCCGAATGCACCACGAGATGTGCGCCGAGCTCGATCGGCCGCTGCACCATCGGCGAACAGAACGTGTTGTCCACGACGAGGATCAAGCCGTGCCTGTCGGCGAACGCGGCGACCTTCTTGAGGTCCACCAGCTTCAGCATCGGATTGGTCGGCGTCTCCGCCCAGATCATCCGCGTGTTCGGCTTCAGCGCGGCCTTCAGCGCACTGGCATCGTTCAAATCCACGAAACTGAAATCCAGCCCCGCACTGCGCCGGCGCACGCGTTCGAACAGGCGATAGCTGCCGCCGTAGAGATCGTCCATCGCGATCACGTGGCTGCCCGAATCGAGCAGGTCGAGCACGGTCGCGGTGGTCGCCATGCCGGAGGCAAACGCGAAACCGGCCACGCCACCCTCGAGATCCGCCACGCAGCGCTCCCACGCCATGCGCGTCGGGTTCTGCGTGCGCGAATACTCGTAGCCCTGGTGCACGCCCGGGCTCTTCTGCACGTAGGTGGACGTCGCGTAGATCGGCGTCATGATCGCGCCGGTGCTTGGATCGGGCGACTGGCCGGCGTGGATGGCGCGGGTGGCGAGGGAGAGCGTTTGTTTCTTGTGTGGAAGTTTGCTTACAGGCATATCTCAAGCCTTCTCAAATAAAAATTCCAGGCCGAAATTCGATTAAGAAATACTGCATAACTCACTCTATTTCATGCGCTGGGTAGCTCCGATAAAGCCATCCGGGTCTTTTGCTTCCACATAAGCCCACCTTGC
>DASSFA010000246.1:0-3626 GCA_035694895.1 Rhodanobacteraceae bacterium
GGCTACCATCCGCCATTCGGCGCGCGTGCTGCGCGGCGGATGGGGCGCGAATCTCGTGCGCGACCCTGGAGTTCCACTTACTACGAAGTGCGGAGACTGCTGGCATGACGCGTGTGCTTGAATTCATCGTGGCCATCATCATGGTCTTCATCCTGGCCGTGATCGTCGGGGTGTTCCTGCCCAGCCATGGCCATATCCAGCGGTCGCTGTCCATCAGCCACGACCCGCACCAGATCTACGACGTATTGAACAACTTCCGTCGCTTCGACGATTACGCCGGGCAGGTGCTGAAGGCGGAAGATCCGGGCCTGCAGCTGGGCGTTTCCGGCGCAGCCTACGGCCCCGGTGCCAAGGTCACCTGGAGCGGTGGCGTCGACCACGTCGCACCAAGCACCCTCACCAACGTTTCCGGCCACCTCGACCCGACCGGTGCGGGCCAGATCGTGTGGTCCCTGGACAGCGCCAGCTGGCGCGGCCACGACAAGCAGTTCGCGCTCGACCTCGAGCCGACCAACAACCAGCGCCTGACCAAGGTCACCTGGTCCTACGACGTGGATTACGGCTGGAACCTCCTGGACCGCTATTCGCGCTTCTTCCTGCGTGGCGCGCCGGATACCTTGCTGCAGTACGGCCTCAACAACCTGCAGAACACGATGGCGTCCATTCCCAACGTGGACTACACCAAGATCGACACGCGCATCGTGCAGACCCAGCCGCAGGCGATCCTGTTCGTCTCCACGCAGGCGCCGCGCACGCTGGATGACGTGGATGCCGCGACCGAAAAGGCGATGCAGCAGATCGACGCGGCGATCAAGAAGCTCGGCGTGCACCAGAGCGGGCCGCGCACCACGATCACGACCGACTATGGCGACGAGAACTACGTGTTCGATGTCGCGGTGCCGATCGGCAGCACCAATCTCACCATCGACGGCCAGGCGCACGATCTCACCCAGATCACAGCCAAGCCGACCAATTCGCCCGGCAGCGCGCCGGCTCCGGCCACCTCCGCCGGCACCCCGCCGGCCGCTCCCGCGCCGGGCAGCATCGGACCGAAGGGCAACCTGATCGTGGACGCCAACGTGCGCGCCGGCATGCTGCCGGGCGGCCCGGCGCTGGAAGCCGACTGGCAGGGCACGCCGGCCGGCATCCCGCTGATGCGACTGGCGTTGAAGGCGTATTCGCTGACCCATGGTTATACCTTCAACGACACCACGCAGCGCTACTATGACGAACTGGTTTCACTGCCGAATGCGGCCTACGACCAGCAGCAGTTCCGCGTGTTCCTGCCGCTGCAGGGCGACGTGCCGCAGCAGACGCCGGAGCAGGCTTCCGGCCGGGTCGGCCCGCTGCCGCCGCTGAACCCGGCCGCGTGGTCGCAGGCCCCGGCGCCCGCGCAGAACGCTGCGCCCGCCGAGAACGGCAAGAAGCCGGCGCCGGCGAAGAAGCCCGCGCCAAAGCGCCGGCATCACGGTTGATGCGACCGGTATTAAAAAAAGCCCGCCGAACCGGCGGGCTTTTTTGTTGCTTGCGTAACGCATTCCGGACGATGTTCCTGATGGGTGGCGTAGGCGAATCCGTCGTCAATGGCGGAGAAACTCCGTGGCCTCGATCTTCGCGGCCAGGGAAGATCGCATAACATATGTCGATGATCGAAACCGAAGCCCTGAGCAAACGCTACGGCGTACTGCAAGCGGTGGAGGACCTGAACTTGCGCGTGGCGGCGGGGCAGGTGCTTGGCCTGCTCGGCCCGAATGGTGCGGGCAAATCCACCTCGATGCGCATGATCGCCGGCTTCCTGCTGCCCAGTTCCGGGCGCGCGCGCGTGTGCGGGCACGACGTGGTGCGCGATCCGGTGCCGGCGCGGCGTGCGCTGGGCTACCTGCCGGAAGGCGCACCCAGCTACGGCGAGATGAGCGTGCGCGAATTCCTGATCTTCATCGCGCGCGTGCGCGGCCTGCGCGGCATCCCGCGCAATCGCCGGCTGGACGAGATCATCGCGCTGCTGCAACTGGAATCGGTGCTGGAGCAGCCGATCGAGACGCTTTCGAAAGGTTTCCGCCGGCGAGTGTGCCTGGCGCAGGCGCTGATGCACGATCCACCCGCGTTGATACTGGATGAACCGACCGACGGCCTGGACCCCAACCAGCAGCGGGAAGTGCATGCGCTGATCCGCAACATGGCGCGCGACCGCGCGATCGTCCTGTGCACGCACGCGCTCAACGAGGTGCGCACGGTCTGCAATCGCGTCGCGATCCTGGCCGGTGGCCGCCTGCGCGCGGAAGGCACTCCGGCGGAACTGGAGGCGCAGTCGCGCTATCACGGCGCAGTCAGCTTCCACGCTCCCGCGAGCGCATTGGTGCGCGAACTGCTGGCGCGCCTGCCCGACGTGGACAGCGTGGAAGTGGATCCGGGCGACGGCCGCGTCACCGCGTTTCCGCGCGCGGGAAGGCACATCCTCGGGGAAGTGCAGCGCCTGCTCGAGGCACAGCACCTGCAGGTGGAGGAACTGCAGCTCGAACGCGGGCGGCTGGACGAGGTGTTCCGCCGCGTGACCGAGGCACCCACGTCGAAGATCGCCGCATGAGCTCCGTCGACAGGACGGCCTTCCGCGGTAGCCGTTTGCGGGGCGATGCCTTCGCGGGCGTGCTGCTGCGCGAATTGCGCGGTTATCTCGCCACCCCGGTCGCGTGGCTGTTCACGGTGATCTTCCTGCTGCTGGCCGGCGCGGCGACGTTCTACCTCGGTGGTTTCTTCGAGCGCGGACAGGCCGACCTGCAACCGTTCTTCCAGTTCCATCCGTGGCTGTACCTGGTGCTGGTGCCGGCGATGGCGATGCGCTTGTGGGCCGAGGAACGCCGCGGTGGCACGCTGGAACTGCTGCTCACGCTGCCGATCCGGCCCTGGCAGGCGGTGCTCGCGAAATTCATCGCGGCGTGGATCGCGATCGGGATCGCGCTTGCGCTGACCTTTCCGATGTGGCTGACCGTCGATTACCTCGGCAACCCCGACAACGGCGTGATCCTCGCCGGTTACATCGGCAGCTTCCTGCTCGCCGGCGCGTTCCTCGCGATCGGGGAGTGCGTCTCCGCGCTGACCCGCAGCCAGGTGATCGCTTTCATCCTCGCGGTCACGATCTGCCTGCTGCTGCTGATGGCCGGCTATCCGCTGATCCAGAGCCCGCTGCAGACGTTGGGCTGGCCCACCCTTGCGGGCGCGCTGGCGGAACTGAGCCTGTATGCGCATTTCAACGCGATCTCGCGCGGCGTGCTGGACCTGCGCGATCTGGTCTATTTCGTCCTGACGATCGCGTTCTGGCTGACCGCGTGCGTGGTCGTGCTGGACACGAAGCGAGGGACGTGACGTGAGGTGGTCGAGACGTCCCCGCCTGCGCGCCTCGCTGGCCCTGCTGTTGCTGACCGCGGTGTACCTGGCGCTGTTGTGGGCCAGTTCGGCGGGATTGAGCGGCGCGCGCGTGGACCTCACCGCGGACAAGCTTTACACGCTGTCCCCCGGCACGCTGCACATCGTTTCCTCGCTGCGCCAGCCGCTGCGGCTCACGTTGTATTTCTCAGATCGCGTCAGCCGCGAGCTGCCGCAACTGCGCGCCTACCATCAGCGCGTGGCCG
>DASSFA010000247.1:0-4069 GCA_035694895.1 Rhodanobacteraceae bacterium
TGGCGGTTTCGTTCGTGTTCGAGATCATCTCCTGGGCCGTGGCAATGAAAGGCATCGGCGCGCGCAAGGGTCGGCTCGGCTACTTCGAAGCATTCCGCCGCAGCAAGGACCCCAGCGACTTCACCGAGCTGCTTACCGACAGCGCCGGCCTGCTCGGCCTGTTGTTCGCGCTGGGCGGCGTGCTCGGTTCGCACATGCTGCACGCGCCGCGCGCGGACGGCGCGGCTTCGATCGGCATCGCGGTGGTGCTGGCGGGCACTTCGCTATTGCTGTTGCGCGAGAGCAAGAACCTGCTGATCGGCGAGCCGGCGCACCCGCGCATCGGCGACTCGATCATTGCGATCGCGCGAGCCGACGAAGGCGTGCGCTGCGCCAACGGCGTGCTCACCTTCCAGATGGGTCCGCAACAGGTGGTCGCCAACCTGAGCGCGGAATTCGATGATCACTTGAACGCCGACCAGATCGAGCAATGCGTGAACCGCATCGAGGAGAAGGCCAAAAGCGAAAACCGCGAAATCGTGGCGCTATTCATCAAGCCGCAGACCGCGCGAACCTGGCGCCGCAGGACGGAAAGACTGAAGCGCCACGCCGGGGAATCCTGATGCGACTCAGCGCCGCCTCCGGCTGGCGGGCGAAAGATCGATCAGCAGCGCGATGACGATGCCTACCACCGGCACGATGGTCCATTGCCCGGAATACCAGTGCTGCACGGCGGTGTACCACAGCAGCGTGGTCGGCAGGAACACGAATCCGAGTACCGGCCACAGCAGATTGTGGAACACGTCGAACCAGCGCGAGAACAGCCACACCAGCACGATCACCACGCGCGGCACGCACAGCGCAAGCAGGACGAGCAGGCAGGGCATGGCGGAATCCTTTCGTTGCTCCGGGCAGCATCGATGCTACCTGATCCCGCGACCGCGTTGCCGGCGGGCGGACGGCCTGCGCGGCCGCACCAGGATCCACAGCGCCACCACGTACGCGAACACGACCACGTATGCGACGGCGAACACCCACAACGGCAGCGGCCAGTAGATCAAGCTGTCGACCCAACCCGCGATCAGCGGCTGCCCGCGCGATGCCCCCGCAAGCTCGCCCTGCCAGATCGTCAGGAAGCAGGCACGCCCGAGCGTCGCCTGCAAGGCGACCGCGGCCAGGCTGAGCAGGTGCGCCAGCCGCCACCAGAACCCGCGCACCCAGCGCCAGCGGCGCCAGGCGCCGAGCGGAATCGCGATGCACCCGGCGACATTGAAGGCGATCACGGCCAGATGCAGCGTCAGCACGAGTGTCGCGGCCATCACGCGCTCAATGTGTGGTGTGCCAATCCGCCGACGATGCGTTACTCATTCGGCGGACCCTTCAGCTCCACCGTGTTGCCTTCCGGATCCTCGATGTAGATGGAAGGCCCTTCGCCCCGGGCGCCGTAACGCTGGCCGATGTCGCCCACGCGCACGCCATGTGCGCGCAGGTGCGCAACGATCGCCGCCTCGTCCCAGGGCTCGATATCCAGGCAGAAGTGGTCCACGTTGCGCGCTTCCCCGCCCGGCGCCGCGCCGCCCTTGCGCCCGAGCTTGCCTTCGACATCGATCAGGTCGATCAGCGACGCGCCCGCGCGCAATTGCAGCAGGCCGATCTCCACCTGCTCGCGTTCGAACGTGCAGCCCAGCACCCCGCAATAGAACTTGCGCATCGCCGCGGTGTCGCGCACGCGCAGGACGATGTGGTCAATCTGTTTCAGCCGGAAAGGAACGCCCATGGGTCTGGCCTTGCGATCGGGATTGCGACACGCTCGATAATGGGGCTTCTGGATCCATACACCAGAGTGGCGTCCAACCTGCACATCTTCCCCTGCTCGCTCCACACCTGTTTCGTGAAATCGCCTGTCGATTTCCGCCATCGCCGTTCGTTGCGATCATGTAGCCCGGATGGAGCGCAGCGGAATCCGGGGCTATCGCCATGAAGCTCCCCGGATTCCGGCGCAACGCGCCTGCATCCGGGCTACGAAACAGCCACCCGACAGAGGATTCACAGATGCCTAACGCCAACGCAACGAAGAACTTCGCGGTCTGCCTGTGGTTCGACGGCAAGGCCGAGGAAGCCGCCAACTTCTACGCCAGCACCTTCCCCGATTCGCACGTGGATGCCATGACCCGCGCGCCCGGCGACTATCCGGCCGGCAAGCAGGGCGACGTGCTGACCGTGGAATTCACCGTCGCCGGCGTGCCGTTCCTCGGCCTGAACGGCGGCCCGGGCGTGGACTTCAACCAGGCGGTTTCGTTCCAGATCTTCACGCGCGACCAGGCCGAGACCGACCGCCTGTGGAACGCCGTCGTGAACAACGGCGGCTCGGAAAACGCATGCAGCTGGTGCAGGGACCGGTTCGGCGTGTCCTGGCAGATCGTCCCGCGCGCGTTGATGGAAGGGATGTCCGATCCCGACCCCGCCGTCGCCAAGCGCGTATTCGAGGCGATGATGACGATGACGAAGATCGACATCGCGAAGATCGAAGCCGCGAGGCGGGGGTAGGAGCGCACCCGTCGCGACCGGCGCGCGCGGGCACGGCGCGCTCCTATAGGGCGAGTTAGCGCCGCAGGCGAGTAACCCGCATCGAATTCACGGCAGGCGATGCGCGGAATACGCAGCTACGCGACTATTCCGTCCTACAGAACTACCCTCCGGCCTGCGCGGCGACGAGCGATTCACGCAAACGGATCCTGCAGCACGATGTTGGCGTCGCGGTCGGGGCCGGTGCTGACGATCGCGAGCGGGCAGCCGGCGAGTTCTTCCAGCGCGCGCAGGTAGGCGCGGGCGGCGGGCGGCAGCTTGTCCCATTCGGTGATGCCGTGGGTCTGTTCCTGCCAGCCCGGGAATTCCAGGTACACCGGCGTGCATTCCTTCCAGCCCTCCGCGTCCAGCGGCGCGTACTCGGTGCGCTTGCCGCGGTATTCGTAGGCGATGCACACCTTGAGTTTCTCCATGCCGTCGAGCACGTCGAGCTTGGTGATGCACAGGCCGGAGATGCCGTTGATGGCGACCGCGCGCTTGAGCGCGACGATGTCCATCCAGCCGCAGCGGCGCGGGCGGCCGGTGGATGCGCCGAATTCGTCGCCGCGCTTGCGGATCGCCGCGCCGATGTCGTCGTCGAGTTCGGTCGGGAACGGGCCGCCGCCGACGCGCGTGGCGTAGGCCTTGGCGATGCCGAGCACGTAGTCGATGTAATCGGCGCCGACGCCTGCGCCGGCCAACGCGCCGCCCGTCGTGGTGTTGCTGGAGGTGACGTACGGATAGGTGCCGTGGTCGATGTCGAGCAGCGCGCCCTGCGCGCCTTCGAACAGCACGCGCTCGCCGTTGCGGCGCAGGTCGTGCAGGATGCCGGCGACGTCCGACTTCATCGGCTCGACGTATTCGCCGAAGGCGATCGCCTCGTCCAGCGTCTTCTGGTAGTCGATCGCGTCGGCGTTGAGATACTTGGTCAGCACGAAGTTGTGGTAGTCCAGCACTTCGCGCAGTTTGTCGGCGAGTTCCTTCGGATAGCTGAGATCGGCGACGCGCACGCCGCGACGCGCGACCTTGTCTTCGTAGGCCGGGCCGATGCCGCGGCCGGTGGTGCCGATGGCGCCGGCGCCGGCGGCCTTCTCGCGCGCCTGGTCCAGCGCGATGTGGTACGGCATGATCAACGGCGTCGCCGGCGAGATCTTCAGGCGCGAACGCACTTCCACGCCACTGGCTTCGAGCTCGCCGATTTCCTGGCGCAGCGCCGCCGGCGAGAGCACCACGCCGTTGCCGATCAGGCACAACGTGCCCTCGCGCAGGATGCCGGACGGGATCAGGTGCAGGACGGTCTTCTTGCCCTTGATCACCAGCGTGTGGCCGGCGTTGTGGCCGCCCTGGAAATGCACCACCGCGCCGATGTCCTGCGTCAGCAGGTCGACGATCTTGCCCTTGCCTTCGTCGCCCCACTGGGCTCCGAGAATGACTACGCTTTGTCCCATGATGTTCTCGCTTCGCAAACCAGATGCTTTCGTCAATGTTTTTTCGCCGCCGCACCATCCGCCGCGGCGCCCGCATC